>DASTQY010000180.1:0-11377 GCA_035761525.1 Nitrospira sp.
GGAACGCTCCTAAAGGAGAGCGATGGCTCAAGCGCAAAGACATGCCGGCTAGGAAGGGATATCGATGAAGTAGGGTCCAAACGATTCGTTATCCGGATTCGAACAGCTACCGGGAGCAGCTGTCACTCGTCAGCATAGGACTATTCATGGACGCATATGTCATTGGATTCTTGTTAGGTGTGTTCATGGCGGGCCTTAGCGCTGTCGGTCTCTGGGCAGGTCTCGGGCTGATCGTTTCCGTGCTCCGAAGGCTCAAGAAAAAAGAGAGTGGGATGATGATTCTCGTGTATTCGGTCGAGACGATCATTTCACTAAGCGTGGTCATTGCGCTAGGTGGGCTTGCGAGCAGAGTGTCCTTTGATGCCACTTCCTATTGGCTGGGTGTGAGCCTGACCATCGTGGGAAATGGATTCATATTTGTTGCCGCGTTGGGCAAGATGTGGAATGCGCTCAAAAGTGAACTGGCAGCATGGCAGGATCGACCACGATCGAAAAACTGATTGCCGAGAGCCAACAACATTCTGAATTGTTCGGGTCGTGGCAGTCGCATTCCGCAGTGCCCTCGTCCTTACGCTGTTTGTTCTCACTCGCGATAGACGTGCCCGTACCAACATCGTAAAATAGGCCGGCTCCTCATTCGCACGGCGAGGTCTTTTTTGGTTCCTGTTGTTGTTGCCGCTCTCCTTGCTGTTGGGATCGCAGCACTGGCCAAGTTCACACGCTTCGATGAAGACCGCAGCTTCTATTCTACTGTTCTCGTCATCATCGCATCATATTATGTGCTGTTCGCAGTTTTAGACGGTTCAGGTCACGCCTTGGCATGGGAACTGGTCATCGCCGTCGCGTTTTCGGCAGTAGCGATCATCGGCGCTCTCGTTCTTCCTACGCTAGTGGGAATTGGAATCATCGCCCACGGTCTCTTTGATCTTGTGCATGATGTTTTCATTACGAATTCTGGCGTCCCGACCTGGTGGCCAAGCTTCTGCGGGAGCATTGATGTCTTGCTGGGGCTGTGGGTGTTCTTCCTCACCCGTTCTCGACTCACATATAGACGCGCTAGCAATTTAAAAAGAACCCTCACATAAAAGAACAAAGGGAGATTCTGTTTTCCCGGCGCGTGGCGAGCTTTTTAAACAGAAAGCGCAGTACACCGTCGGCATATGTGAGAGGTTGCGACGCCCAACGCAACGGAGTAATGTTCCCACCGCAACCAAAGGTGGCCGCTCGATACTGGAACACGCCCAAAAAGGAAGAAAGACCAATGCCATTTTATCTGACCCGGTTCAGTTACACACCAGAAACGTGGGCGAAGCTCATCAAAAATCCGGAGGACCGCCGAGTGGCAGCTCAGCAGTACATCGAATCAGTCGGTGGGAAGTTGCACGGTTTCTGGTATGCCTTCGGCGATCACGACGCCTATAACTTGTGGGAAGCACCCGATAACGTCTCAATGGCAGCCACGGCGATCGCAATTGCCGCGGGAGGAGCGCTGAGTTCCCTCCATACAACCCCGTTACTAACGGTCGAGGAGACAATCGCGGCTCTACAAAAGGCTTCCCCGATCAAATATCGGCCACCGGGTGACAAAAGATAGTGAAACGACACCCGCGGCATGGACACGCCGGCCGTACGTTCGAATAATCCCTCCGCCTCGACCACGCCAGGGCCGCTCTAATTTCAAGGCGTTTCACTAGTTCCGTCACTTTTATTGACGTACCAGACTGGAGGCTTATTACGCGCAAAGGGAATATCCCTCCGGAACGCCTGTCGCTGATGCCAGATAGCCACTTGATGTGATGGAAGGAGGAAATGATGAAAAACAAAGTCGTGATGTTCGAGATTCCAGCGTCTGATTTTAAGAAGGCCAAAGAGTTTTACGAGACGGTGTTCGATTGGAAAGTGGACTTGTGGGGCGATGAAGGCGCCATGGCGCTCACCACAGCTGCGGATAAAGACTTCAATCCGACTGAGCCGGGCGGGATCAACGGCGGGTTCTATAAACGCAAATCCAAAGCCGATCAGCCGTCGTGTGGAGTGGAAACGGAATCGATCGACGAGACGATCAAAGCGATAGAGAAAGCGGGCGGAAAGGTGGTGACGCCGAAACATCCCATCGATGAGTGGGGGTTTATGGCTGACTTTGCCGATCCTGACGGCAACGTCCTATCGCTGTGGGAAAGGCCCAAACAATAAAGCTCCGTGTTGGGACGGCAGCAGAGATGAACCCGCCACCTGCATTTCGCGGGTGGCGCCGGCCCGCTGAAAGAACGAGGACCCTGGGTCACTAGACAGCGCATTCTGGGTCCTGACAGCAGCACTGGTTAGAACGCGAAGCGAGGACTACAATCCTCGTCATGCGCTTTCTGCACCATCGCGCCCGTCTGCTTGAAAGGCTTTGCCTTCTCTCCCTTGTACTTCTGGCACAGGGCTGCCCTTCTAAAGCGCCAACGTTGGGCGTCCGATTCCCGATCACACACGGTTCTCATACCATTTTGCCAGCTGCTCAGCAGCGAATCCTTCTCTGGGGGGATGCTGCCCTGACCGACGTCGCGTTGGAATGGCTCCGGTCCCATCATTATTCGAGTATCCTGATGCCTGAGACAGGCCCGTTTTACAACATGCCGGTTTCACACAGTGCCTCGGACAGGAAGGCGGCACTGGCTGTCGCCAAAGAGATGAAGGCCGATTTCGTAATATTTGTGGAACACGAGGAAAGTAAGGAAGGGGCGCTGATTGAGCCGCAATGCGGCTCTCTCTTTCATGTGAACGTGACTGTCCGAGGCCTGTTGGTGGAAACCGGAGATACAGCTTTCCGAGGCAGCGCCCATTACCCGCATTGTGTCGATCTCAGCGGCGAGACATTTCGGAACCTGACTTGCCAGGCTGCCGCCACCGCATGGGGATTTCGGCCATCCGGGCAACTAGATATTCCATCCAGTCTGATGTGCACAGCAGGGCAGACCGAGCCGACACCGATTCGCTAGCAGTTAGCGAGTATCCGCAACTGACGAGTATTTCCTTCTAAGCCTGCTCTAATGGCCTCTTGATCTTTCGCGAGTATGTCGGAACGCCGATTCATTACATTGATTGAATCTTCCTCTCCTCCCTGACGACCTTCTTCTGCAGGTGGATTGGCCAGACTTATCGACGAGCCTTGTCGCCTGTCCTGCGGCAATTCCTCCGCACCCACATCAGTTGGGTACCAAACCACTCCGGGTTCGAGTGAAGATAGCCGACAGTTATGCGATTCGCTTTGGTGGTCTTCTCATTGCTTTGCGTCTTTTCTTTTGCAGAAGCGAAAGAGTACGGGAATTACAATCTCAAGCACAGTCTTAAAAAGATAATTACAGTTTCTGATGCCTCCACTGGAGCACACACAAGCGTACATCTAGATTACCTCGACCAAATCCTCACCGACCTTAGTTTACATGCGAGGAACTACCCTCCTACATTCGATACCCCTCAAGACAAAGCACGCGCCGTCGAGGATGTAAAAACATTGTCCGTGTTGCTGGATATTCTTGTGAATGGGCCAAACCCGCATCCTGAACTGCTATTGCGGGCAGGTTTGCTTAACAGCATTGGGCATAACCTCGATATCCCTGGCACAGCCGATGAGGCCAAGCTACTTTTCCAAAGGCTGTTAGCTACCTCTCCATCAGACCCGCGTGCGAACTACCATTATGGGACTTTTCTGGCTGGGGCGGCTAAATCAAGGGAGGCTCTACCTTATTTAGAGAAGGCCCTTTCAGCAGGTGTAGGAGATGCTGCCTATAGCATTGGTATGGCATACCTGATTCTGGGCGACAAACAAAAAGCCTTGGCGAACCTGGAAGCCTATCAACAACACCGTCCAAATGATGAGCCTTTGGCCAAGCTTATTGACGACATTCGGAATGGACAGTTCAAAATACAGCGGTCACGCATGAGAGATGACCGCGCTCGGTAATGAGTTCGAGAAAATACATCGAAGATCTGACCATTAAGGATGTCAGGACTTATTTCCGGCGTGCATGCGGATCGTTTGATCCGTGGATTAGCTTTTGGCTTTGGACTTGTTCAGGGTCACGGCGGCGCGAATGAGAGTCCTCAGCGCCTCCTCGTCTATCTTCTCGCCCTCGTGGAAGTCGATCGCGCGCCGTGTGTTCCCGTCCAAACTGGAGTTGAAGAGGCCCGAAGGATCTTTCAAAGCCGCCCCTTTAGCGAAAGTCATCTTCACGACATTCTTGTAAGTCTCGCCCGTGCAGATGATTCCGTCGTGCGACCACACCGGAACGCCTCTCCATTTCCACTCCTCGACAACATGGGGATCGGCCTCTTTGACTAGCGTACGGAGCCGGCTGAGCATCTTGCCTCGCCAGTCGCCCAGTTCCTGAATTCTCGCGTCTATGAGCTGAGATGGCGACTTAATGTTTTGAGACCCGCTCGTTTTCATGCCCGTTTCTCCTCATTACAAAACAAATGGATGCTGTGTACAAAAGTTCGTCATCTCTTAGAACTAGGTAAACGGTATATACCAGAACCCCTGAGATCGTGGAGTAATTCCCTGATGAGCTATAGAAGCGTTCAATTCCCCCATCAGATAGTGTTACATTCGACAAATGGGAAATGCGAATCGACAAGTGTCTTCCGTGAAGTCTGCCATCGAGCGTGAACTCAAGCTCACGGTTGCTGCGGGCTTCAAGCTGCCTCCCCTCAAGGGTGCACGTCTTCCTGCGAAACTTCTCACCTCTGTCTACTTTGATACGCCCGATCTGCGGCTCGCTCGTGCCCGGATAACGCTCCGTCACCGCACACAAGGAAGAAAGAGCGCCTGGCAGCTCAAACTCCCGCTCGACTGCGGCCGTCGCGAAGTCGAAATGCCGGGGAAATCCTCCATACCACCGCCTCAGATTCTGGATCTCCTTTTCATTCATCTGCAAGATGGAGCCGTGCAACCGGTCGCCACGTTGCGCACCCGGCGAACAGGCATCCGCGTTGGAGGATCCAAAGGCGCTGACGTGGTGTTGGACGAAGTGGCCATCCTTAAGGAATCATCGGAAGTTCTTATTTTTCGCGAAGTGGAAATCGAACAACTCGACGGCGATGCCTCGCTGGCTAACAGGCTGGAAAAAACATTGCGCAAGGCCGGCGCAACGGATCACGATGGCCGGCCAAAAATCTTCCGGGCGCTGGATCTGCCTGCTCCTCAACGGCCGGCGCCTCCCGATAGCGACGCCCACGCAAGCGCTCATCTTCGATACATTCTCGGTCGTCAGCTGAACACCATGTTGAGCCGGGACCCCGGCGTGCGTCTGGGCGGAGATAGCGAGGACGTGCATCAGATGCGCGTGGCCACGCGCCGTATGAGGTCCGTCCTCCGAGTGGCCCGGCCGCTGCTGAAATCAGGATGGGAGGAACCGCTGCGGGACAAGCTCGGATGGTTAGGCCGCCAATTGGGGGAAGCCCGCGATCTGGATGTGCAGATCGCCTATTTCAAGGGCCAGTCCGACAGCGTTAAACCGCGGGACCGTGCAGCGCTCGAACGGTTCCTCGAATATTTGCAAAAGAAGCGGAATAAGGTCCAAGAGCAGCTTATGAGCCATCTTCGGCGCCGTCGTTATGTGACGCTGATCAACCGGCTTATTCCTGCGGTCCACGACCCCGCGATGGTGCCAAACGTTGACGTCACACTCCCCGATCTCGCCCGAAAGGCGTTCCGGAAGGTGAAGCAAGCCGTCAAAGAGCTCGACGATTCCGCCTCTAATGCCAAGTGGCATTGTGTGCGCATCCGGACAAAACGGGCTCGTTATGCTGCCGAATTGTCGGAGTCGTGTTCCGGCCGGGCAGCGACACGGTTCATCGATAAAATCAAACTCATTCAAGACCAGTTGGGCGATATTCAGGATGCGGTTATTGCGGAGGACCATCTCCGGCGATTCACATCAAGAACATCAAGACATTCAGCGTTGCTGGCAGGTCAGATGGTCGAGCGGCAACGCCAACGCCGGCGTCACGCCAAGCAGGCCTTCTACTCGACCTGGAAACAGGTCAAGAAATGCGGGAAAGAGGCATGGTGCTGATGCCCTAGCCTAAGTTCGCCGCCTCAGGATCGATTCCAACACTGCTCACCGCCGCGTACGGCTTCGTCACGGAAACCTTCATCAGATGAATCAGTTGTCGTGAACCATTTCGTACCCGCTGACTTACAATCACCAAGTCAGCACCCAGTCCTGCCTGACTTTTCTTATCATCCTAACTAGGTTCATATAAGCCAAACCTTCGCCTTGCAATTGGCGTTGTCGCACCCGCACATGGGTGTGGTCAATCTTATACAGACTGCTTCTCGATAGGCATTTCATAATCTCCGCAAACATTTGTCCGAAGCTGAGATCAGGCAACAGCGCCTGCCAGGCGATGGCTCCATTTGCAACGGCCTCGATTCAGCCGCCTATGCCTCAATCAGCGCCTGCTCAGTCTTGAAACACATACAACGATAAGGAGGCAATACAATGTATGCCCAACGCATCATCCTTCCATCCGCTCTGCTCATACTGGCTGGCTGTCAAACCATCGGCGGAGAGGGCATGCCGACCTTGACCCGTACGGGTGAAGTTAAAGATGTGGTTATCACTGAGGGCGTCGAGCCGACATCCGTGACAGTCAATCCCGGCGATGAGATCCGCTGGATCAACAAACGTCAGGGCGTTGTCCGGGTGATTTTTTTGAGTCCCATGACAGAAAACCTCACTTGCCAACGCCACTTCGGCGGGAGGATGGGATTCGGCACCAAGCGCAATGAGTACTCGGCAAGACTGCGCCCCAACAAGACAGCAAGTGTGTGTTTCCGGGAAGCCGGCGAAGTGAGGTATGTGGTCAGGGCCGAATCAAGTGACTCCAGCGGAGAACAGAATCTAGCGGGCACGATTTCAATCGGTCCCGAATACCAGGCGCGACGACCGGGGGTCGAGCCGGTGAACAGGAACGCAGGCCTTGCAGCCCACTCTGATAAGAACGAGGCGGCGGCAATCATGAGTTCGCGGCTGGTGGCGGCAGACCGGGACCGCCAGCGGCTGGCTGAGGAACTGGCGATAGCCCAAAGGCAACTGGCAGAGCGCGATGCCAGCCTGGCCAGCCTGCACAGCCAGCTTGATCAACGCCTTGCTGCCCAGGCTGGTAAGGACGAGGCCTACTCAGACATGAGCTCGCGCCTAGCCGCCGCAGACCAAGACCGCCAGCGGCTGGCTGAGGAACTGGCGGTAGCTCAAGGGCAACTTGCAGATCGCGATGCCAGTCTGGCCAGTCTGAGCAGTCAGCTTGAACAGAACAAGAGCAATCTCGCACACGCTGAGAAAGACATCCTGAAGGCGCTACAACCTGAAATTTCCAATGGCACGGTGATGGTGCAACAATCCGGTCAGGCGCTCACGATCAATTTGGCCTCCAGCCTGCTGTTCGATTCGGGCCAAGACCACATGAAGGCAGGTGCCACCGATGCCCTGAAGCGAGTAGGCACGGTCCTCAAGGATTTTCCGGACAAACAGGTCCATGTGGCGGGCTATACGGACAATGTTGCAATTACGGGCAGCCTGCAAAAGAAGTTCCCCTCCAATAAGGAACTGTCGGATGCGCGAGCAAACAGTGCAGCGCAGGCGCTGCGGGATGGCGGCCTGAGTGTCAATCTTGAGGCCGCAGGCTATGGGGACAGCAACCCGATCGCCACCAACACCACTGCCACGGGGCGCGCCAAGAATCGACGCGTTGAAATTATCGTAGCCTCTAGTGGGAACCAAGCTGTTGCCAAAACACCTGACTTACCGTGATTTAAGTTCAGAGTCTTATATGTGAAAGAGGCCCGGCCGGGGACGCACACCGGCCGGGTTAAGCGCTCACCACGCGCCCGTTCCATACCGGTCGCCGTTTTGTACGACAATCCTCACCATCGCTTTTCGCGTTACGAATCAGATGCCAAGTTGGTCGCGATCGGGCGTCATGTTCACCGTCGCCGGACAAAACGACATCCAGCCATCTATCCATACATGAAGATGAATCTTTAATATTTTCTCGAGCACAACTCACAGAGATCCCGGTTTCACTTTCCCCATAGACCCAGCCCATCTGAATACGTAGAATGTTGCCGCTTTCTTTCCTATTGGTACCCGAAGGCAGTGCTGGCTGTGAGGTCATCGCAGAAGGAGGGACGAAATGAGCATGATGCGGCAGTCTCACAATTGCATGCTGATGCTGGGGCTTCCTGTCCTCGTCGGAATCACAATTGTGGCAAGCAGTATCCGTGCTGGCGCCGCATCGGATTCCAATCCAGCCGCGCATTCATCCGAACAGAAGTGGGACAAGAAGTTACCGAGCGCTTCGCGTTTTACTGTCTTGAGTACCTTCGAAGATGCGGCAGTTCGAGACGATGAAACGGGGCTCGTGTGGGAAAAGACCATAGAAACGACCGAGATGTCCTGGACCGATGCTCGTGCCGTCTGCGCTGATAAGAACGTAGGCGGACGGAAAGGCTGGAGGTTGCCGTCGATTTCAGAACTGACAAGTTTGGTGGATCCCTCCACACGCTCAGGACCCACCCTACCCACCGGCCATCCTTTTACTAACGTACTGATGGACGTCTACTGGTCGGCGACATCGGTAACGGACAATCCGAAAAACGCGTGGCTCGTGTTCTTCGATACGGGAAAAGCCACCTTCGCCTTTAAGACCATTACCTTTCACGTCTGGTGTGTTCGCGGGACGATACCTGCTGGCCAGTACTGAAGTTAGGTGTGAGAAAGAGTGAGAACCATTTCGCGACGCGTGTCGGGCCGGCTCAGGTTTTATGTCAACAGACGCTGATCGAAAGAGAACACGGCAGCGGCGTCCCATGTGATCCGGGAAAACTCAGGATGGCGAGGGTTAAGAACATAATTCCATTCATGCTCGATCACGACAGATGGAACTTTTAAGACAGCACTTTTGGCGTTGGTAACCCAATCAGTACCAAGTTGCTGCACACTTACGGGTATTATTTTATCTTTCCATTCGAGTGGCAAGTGAGAGGCATTGATTGCTTCCATCTTAAGACCGTCGGGAATTGTCGCCCTTATACTGACCAATCCATCGGGAAGGATATCCGAATCAACATGGACGAGATATTCCAGAGCAGCAAGAGAAAGGGTGCCCGAGGTGTAGACTACTGGCGTTCCAGGTTTATTCCATCGTCCTCCATACCGTCTCGCTCCCTCTCCGTCAGGGACGCTATGTTTCCTCAGCGTAAGTCGCCAAACTACCACTAGCCTATGACACCGTGTTCGAGCCGTCCCAACATCGCCTCAACGGCTTGAGTGCCAAGGTCGGTATCAAGGAGTTCTATTGGAGCTGTTCCTTCTAGGATTCGGTGTGGCCGAGTGAGCCACGTTGACGCTTTTTCTTCGGTACCAAAGACATTCGACGCGTATGTCAAAATTCTGGCTACGCGTGCTAAGCGATCAGATTCCTGTGCCGTTAGGCGCTGTTCTGCTTTTCGCCTGGCCATCGTACGAGGTGGCACGCTGAGAATTCTGCTCATTCTGGGCAAATCTAGATGAAATTTAGAGAGGACAAATTCCAGCGATCGATAGGGAAAGCCTTTATGAATGATCGCACGAACATCTTCAGCCGATTGAACTTGTCGCTTAAATATAGTGGCCCCTCCTAACGTCTTAAATAGCTCTTCAGCTTGAGGCATAATTCCCTTTCATTGTCATATGGCTAAATGTTAATGCCATATGGCACAATTGTCAATACCGTATCAAGGACAAGGGAGCGATACGGTTGCAGTCAACCACGCATCCTGACCAACGTTATCAGCCCCATGATCAGTTGCCCCTTTTCTCCGTGGCACTTTCGGTCCCAAGGCATTAATATATGCGGTCTTAAACGATAATCGTTAAAGTTTTGGTTCACTCTCTTGCTGGCGACAATCATGATCTACACATTATCATGCAACCGTCGTCGGGCGGGACGTCGGAAAAGCGACAGCTTTCTTTTTTTTGGGCGGAACGTATCACACATCGCGCGTGCGCAAGGGAAGTGCGGTTACAGCCTTCTCCTTGCTTGGCACAACGGAATGGCCAGGAATTCGAACCCCCAGATCTAGGCGAACCGTCGACGTTGATCGCGGCCTACCCTGCCTCCGCGTGGCGACCCCGCTCATTGATCGTCGGGCTATGGAAAGGAGGGACTGGAGTTATGCGGTCTCGCGCGGCGGTTGTATGCTTTTGGTGCGAGAAGGCTTGATATTCTGGATGGCATCGATCGCCGCACCTTGAACCGCCCTATTGATGGTATGGGTCACATCTTTGCCGGCTGGGCTCTCCAGAAATTCCGCATACTCCTTCAACTCTTCATCCGTCAGCGTTCGGTAGGTGAACAGCGCTTGGAATAATCGTCCCTGCTCAAACATGCCCTTGACGCTGCCTCGCATGGAAGCCAAATATTCTTCTAGATTCGTTTTACTCTGCGGATTAGCCCGGTACTCGCCTTCGAGAGCGCGACCAATAGCGGCCACAATGGCCTCCCAAGCTTCGGTCGCCATTTCGCTACCTTGAGTGATCGCCTCAATGCGGCGCACGACTTGGAGTCGCTCCGGCGCAGGACGCTCCAATTGTAATTGCAAAAAGAAGGTCGCGAATTGGACGGACTTTTCCGCCGAACTGGCGTTGACTTCGGCGGTGGTTATCTTTTGACCCAAATCCGATCGCAGCCAGCTCGTCGTCGTAAGAGCCGTATCCTGAGAGAGATTCTCAAGCAGCCGTGACCGAATCTCTGATTCAAAGTTCTCGGTTGTTAATGCCTCCACGAAGCTCTGGCGAATCTGGCGTCGCAGAGTTTTTGAAACCGGGTGACGTTGTCGCTCTAACCCCACCAGCAGCTGATCAACGAGGGTCATATAGTCATTCGGCAGACGTGGAATCTGCTGCGTAAGACCGGACAACTCCATCAGCTCCCCTACGGTCTGCTCATCTGAGGCTGAAATGGCTAAGGTCGGGAAACCGAGCAGCAGAACACACATTATGGCCAGCCGCTTGGACAACGCTGTTAGCAGTGTTTGTTTGATGGAGATCATGGTCACTCAGACCATCTTAGTGTTGTGCAACGATAGGGAATAGAGCGTGGTGAGAACAATTCCCCGAAAGGGTGAGGCAAAGAGGACGCGCCCGTGAGATCGTTCCCGTGGTTATAACCAAACCCGGTGACAACTATCGGTGGCCCAGGCGATCACCACTCACCAGTGATGGGCCCAGTCCGGAGCCGGAATGGGCTTCGGTTCGAGTAGAGCCAAGTCTTCGTCAAACACGGTGTGTTCACGCTCCGAGCCAAGATGACGTACCTGGAGCCTGCCGGTTCGTGTCGCCACAAG
>DASTQY010000181.1:0-8028 GCA_035761525.1 Nitrospira sp.
AGTACACAATACGTCTACAGCGGCAGCTATTTTCAGCCGATCACGAAGTGGTGGTCGCAGAGACTGACCCTGGCGCGTGCGACCGAAATTTTCCGGACGAGCTCAGGGACAATTGAACGTGATCTTGTGACAGCGACTGAAACCGTTCCCTTCCCGCTGAACTCAGAGATCAATGCGACCAGCAATCGGCTCGAATGGCAGCACGACTTCCAAATTGCGAAGCCGTTGGCGGTGACGGCAGGCTACCAGTTCCGTGAACAGCTTGGCGAAAATCTCGATACACTCGCCGGTACGACCACGCTTCCCAGCAAGATTATCAGTAGTAATGCCGGCTTTGCCGAAGCCAAGCTGAATCTCTGGGACCGATTATTCGGAACGGCGGGTATCAGGCAGGACGAATATAATGTGTTCGGCAGTGCCACGACGTATCGCGCAACGGCGGGATACCTGCTGAAGGAAACGGGAACGAAACTGCGCGGTAGCTATGGGACCGGATTTCGCGCCCCGACGATCAATCAACTCTTCTTTCCCGACTTTGGGAATGCGAACTTGAAGCCGGAAAAAAGTCGAAGTATGGACGTTGCGCTCGATCAATCGCTGTTCAAGGATCGTGTGTTTCTCAGCGTGGGCTATTTCTGGACGAAATACCAGAACCTCATTCTGGCGGTGTTTGATCCCATCGGGTGCAATACCCTATTTGGCTTCTGCGCTCAGAACATCGGAGAAGCCCGAGCGCAAGGTATTGAGGCCAGTGCGAAGGTCCAGCTCACCCGGGACCAGCCCTGGATCAAGAGCCTCGATCTGCAGTTGCAATACACACAGACCAGCACGAGAAATCTGACAGACGATGTCCGCACGAGGCTGCCACGTTGGCCGCTCAACCAATGGTCCGCCATACTGAGCTACCAGCCGATCGAAGCTCTGCGGGCAAATCTTGAGGCTCGCTTCGTGGGTCAGCGCTTCAACGATACCAACAACGAAGATTCACTCCCACACTTCTACGTATGGAACGCTTCGTTCAGCTATGACCTCAATAAGACAGTGCAGATTTATGGACGGGCGGACAACATCTTCAACCGTAAATACGAAGAGGTGTTGTTCTTCGGTACGCCGGTTCGGTCTGTATTTGGCGGGGTTCGAGTCAACTTCGACATGCCTATTTGATGAGGCAGAGCACGATGACGTATTCCCGAGGATGCGTCACGTCGCCGAAGTCGGACACGCGGTCGGAGAAACGGGATGAGGGGTCCAATCTCGAAAGTCTGCGAATGCTGTAAGCAAGGCTTTACCTGCGGCCAATACGGTTGTTGGTGCGCCAAGGTCGAAGTGAACGAGCAGCAGATGACGTGGATCGAGAAGTCTTTCCATGATTGTCTTTGTCCGCTGTGCCTTCAGCGGATCGTTGATGGCGAGGTAGGACCGGCCTCTGTGTTAGAACCGGAGTAGGAGCCACCGTGCGTATTACAAAAGTGTATACCAGAACCGGTGACGGTGGCAGTACCCGGCTGGCCGGAGGCCAGCAGGTCTCAAAAGACTGCCTCCGTGTCGAGGCGTACGGCACGGTGGATGAGTTGAGTGCGTCGGTTGGCCTTGCGCGGGCGATGAATGAGGAAGCGAGCCAAGTGGTCGGTGCGGCCAAGCGGCTCGAGCGAGATCTCCGTTGGGTTCAGAACAAACTGTTCGACGTCGGTGCCCTGCTTGCCACGGCTCCGGGACAGACCTTCAAGAATATGCCGACGATTAGATCACAGGATACCGTCAAACTCGAGCGCATGATGGACCGATGTCAAAAAGACTTGGCTCCGCTCAAGGAGTTCATTCTTCCTGGCGGGGGAAAGGTCTCGGCAACATTGCATCAGGCTCGTACGATCTGCCGGCGCGCAGAGCGTATTTGTGTCAGCCTGGCCAAGGATGAACCGCTTGATGCCGAGATCATCAAGTTTTTAAACCGGCTGAGCGATGCGCTCTTTGTGCTGGCTCGTTGGGTGGCCAAGACACAAGGGGAACCCGAATTCTTGTGGGAACGAAACCCCGACGAAAAGGATTAGGGGGATGAACGCGCGCACCCTCATGATTCAGGGAACCGCCTCGCATGTCGGGAAATCCGTCATGACGGCCGCCCTGTGCCGGATATTCGTTCGTCGTGGACTGCGTGTGGCGCCATTCAAAGCGCAGAACATGTCGAACAATTCGTTCGTCACGCCGGACGGAAAAGAAATCGGCCGGGCACAGGCTGTTCAAGCGGCCGCTTGCCGCCTGGCGCCGCAGGCGGACTTCAATCCCATCCTGATCAAACCTGAATCACATACGGCGGCACAGCTTGTCGTTGGGGGAGAGGTGGCCGGATCGCTGTGCGCGAAGGATTTTGGTGCGGTGCGTCGTCAGTATTGGACCACGGTGCAGGAGGCCTTTGGGCGGCTGTCGCACACATTTGACGTGGTGGTGCTGGAAGGCGCCGGCAGTCCCGCCGAAATCAATCTGAGGCACTGCGACGTCGTCAATATGCAGATGGCCCGCCATGCCGGCGCGCCCGTTGTATTGGTAGGGGACATCGACCGAGGCGGGGTATTTGCCTCACTCGTGGGGACCTGGGCTCTGTTGGATGAGGCCGATCGTCGACATTTGAAGGCGTTCGCCGTCAATAAATTCCGAGGAGATGCGAGTCTTCTCGAGACCGGCGTCGTCCGCGTCACACATGAAACGGGAATGTCGTGCGCAGGGGTCGTCCCTCATTGGGGAGACCTAGAGGTTCCCGAGGAAGATTCACTGGGATGGGATGGCTGGCATGGCCGGACGTCAAAGCGGGCAGACCGCCTCGTGATTGGCATTGTGGATGTGCCTGGCATTTCCAATTTCACCGACTTCGACCCCTTGGCCATGGAACCTGATGTGGAACTGGCTCGCCTGACCGAGTCGACGGACCGTCCGTTGGACGCCGTCATTTTTCCGGGAACAAAACACACGGTTCAGGCCCTCGGGTTCGTCCGCCAACGGGATTTCGATCGTCTTGCCCGCCGCGTGTTGGCTGAAGGAGGGACGGTTGGCGGGATCTGCGGCGGCTTTCAACTGTTGGGGAAAGTCATTCGCGATCCCCTGCATCTTGAATCAGAACACGGTCACATAGAGGGCCTAGGGATGCTTCCGGTCGACACCACGTTTGCGTTTCCAAAAATCGTCGAGCAGGTCACAGGGCAACATGTCGAGAGCGGCTGCACCGTGGTGGGTTATGAGGTCAGAATGGGACGAACCGTCGTTGCCCTTGAGGCCAGGCCGTTTTTGGAATTTCAGGATGGCCGCAGGGGCACAACCACCCGCGAGGGGATTTGCGCTCATGACGGCCGGCTCTTTGGCACGTACCTGCATGGTCTGTTCGATCAGGCTCCATTTCGTCGCTGGTGGTTGAATCGATTGCGGACATCCAAGGGATGGACGGGGCTGCCGGAGACGCACGGGCTGTCTCTCGATGCGCGCCTTGACCGCCTGGCCGATTTTGTCGAACAACATCTTTCCGTGTCCATTATCGATCGACTCCTGGAGGAAGGCGTTTCGTATGGCACCCCGTAAAACAGAATCGCATCTCGTGTTCGTCGTCGGAGGCGCCTCCTCCGGAAAGAGCGAGGTTGCGCTTCAATTGGCGTGCAAGGGAATCAGCAAAAACGCTCCTCGTGCCTTTGTGGCGACAGGCGAGGGGTTGGATGAAGAGATGACGATGAAAATCGCCCGCCATCGGCAATCCAGGTCGTCGGACTGGAACACGGTTGAAGTCCCGCTGGAGCTGGCCGCCTGGTCGAAACGCTACGGACAAGGTTATCGCACGATTGTGATTGATTGTCTGACCATGTGGCTTTCGAACCGGTGGCGTCAAGGAAGCAAGGAACAGGAGATCCTCCAAGACGGACGAACGTTTCTCACGGCGCTGCGAGGCCTTGAGGCGCGTACAGTGATCGTCTCAAATGAATTGGGCATGGGGCTGGTCCCTGGTGAGGCCGACTCTCGGCGGTTCCGGGAAGTGGCGGGAGCGTTGAATCGTCTCGTGGCCAAAGAGGCGGATGAGGCCTATTTTGTGGTAAGCGGAATTCCTCTTCGATTGAAATAAAGGAACCCCATGAGGCTGACCGAGGTTTTGAATCAAATCTGCGACGTGAATGCGGAAGTGGCTGCAAGGACGCAGCGCCGGCTAGATCGCTTGACGAAACCTCAGGGCAGCTTGGGTCGGCTCGAACAACTTGCCGTCCAGTACTGTGCGATCACGTGCGAGGACAAGCCGGCCGTCCCACGCGGGAGGGTCTATACCTTTGCCGCCGATCATGGTGTGGTCGACGAAGGTGTGAGTGCTTATCCTCGAGATGTGACGGCACAAATGGTGCTGAATTTTCTGCGAGGGGGTGCCGGCGTCAACGTGCTGGCCCGACACGCCGGAGTCGAGGTGCGTGTCGTGGACATCGGAGTCGCGCATGACTTCGGCCCCATTGCTGGCCTGATGAACCGGAAATTGATCAGGGGCACACGAAATATGGTGCATGGGGAGGCTATGGATCGGCGAACTGCCGAGGAGGCCATCGAGATCGGGATCGAACTGGCGTCCGAGGCTGTGGAAGAAGGTGTGACGCTGATCGGCACCGGTGAGATGGGTATCGGCAACACGACGGCGAGCGCGGCGATCGCTGCGGTCATGACTGGGGCGTCGGTTGTGCAGGTCACGGGTCTGGGAACCGGGATCGACGAACTCGGCCGCACGCGAAAAATTTCCGTCATTGAGCGGGCGCTGGCCCGTCATGCGCCCAATGCTGACGACCCGGTCGATGTCGTGGCAAAAATAGGCGGCTTGGAAATTGCGGGCATGGCCGGCCTCATGCTCGGTGCCGCAGCCGCGCGCATACCCGTCGTCTTGGACGGGTTCATCGCCGGAGCAGCCGCATTGATCGCATGTGGTCTCCAGCCCCGGTGCGTCCAATATATGATCGCCTCTCACCGATCCGTCGAGAGAGGCCATCGCCTGGTGCTTGAGAAACTGGGCTTAGAGCCCCTATTCGACCTGGATCTTCGACTCGGGGAGGGCACCGGAGCCTGTCTTGGGATGAGTCTCGTTCAGGCAGCCGTCAAAGTGCTGACGGAGATGGCGACGTTCAGCGAAGCGGGTGTTTCGGAGCGTAACCAGTGACGACCAGTCTCAAGCCGTTCATTTTTGCCTGGCAGTTTCTCACGGCCGTACCTCTGAGCCGGGACCTTCATCATCCGGCGCCTCACGAGTTGGCCGGATCTATGTTGTGGTACCCCTTTGTCGGAATCCTTCTTGGAGCGTTCATGGTCATGACGGACATGCTCTTGGCCCGATGGCTGTCGCCGGAAGTGGTTGCAGCGCTGCTGATCTTGTTGCTTGTCGTGATGACCCGAGGCCTGCATCAGGACGGCCTGGCTGACACGCTCGACGGATTGGCTGGAGGACGCATGCCGACCGATCGCCTGACTATCATGCGTGATCCTCGTATCGGCGCCATCGGCGCGACCGGTTTGTTTGTCTCATTGATCCTTCGTTACAGCGCACTTGTCTCACTGCCTGAGCCGCTGAAATTTCCAGCTCTGCTCTGTATGCCGGCAATCGGCCGCTGGGCCATGGTTGTCGGTGCCTACGGGGCTTCATATGCGCGAGCTGAAGGAGGTTTGGCTGCCCCATTTTTGGCACACCTGTCAGCGCGGCACGTCCTCGGCGCCACGGTGGTTGTCGTGTCTCTGATGGCATGGTCTCTTGGCTTCGCTGCTGCATTGATAGTCCTGCTGATCGGCGGCATATTGAGTCGGCTGATTACGATGTGCTGTCGATATTACTTTGCTGGCATCACCGGCGACACCCTCGGAGCGACAAACGAGGTCGTTGAAATCAGCTTCCTTCTGTTCATGCCATTTCTCACGTATCTGCCGTGACTCCTATCGATTTCTTGGCAGCTTGCATGGTCGATGCCGTGATCGGTGATCCGCCTGCGTGGCCTCATCCGGTCCGATGGATGGGCAGACTGATCACACTCGTGGAAAAATGGGTGCGCCGATGCTGTGTTGGATCAGGCTCGCTTCGCCTCACCGGGGTTGCGCTGGCCCTGGGCCTGCCGAGCCTCGCCTTTTGTGCCGGTTGGGCCCTCATGGCTACCGGTACGGCGGTGCATGACTGGATCGGGCGCGGTATTGGAATTTGGTTGGCATCCACTGTGCTGGCCTGGCGCGATCTCGTCGATCATGTTCGCGCCGTGTCCCGTGCGCTGAAAGCCGGTACGTTGGATGGGGCACGTCACTCGGTTGGCTTGATCGTGGGACGGGACACCGACCGCCTGTCTGAACCGGAAATTGTGAGGGCGACGGTGGAGACCATTGCCGAGAGCGCGTCGGACGGCATCATTGCACCTGTCTTCTATCTAGTCGTGGGGGGGCCGCCCTTGGCCTTAGCCTACAAGGCCGTCTCAACTCTCGATTCGATGATCGGTCATCAAGATACAGCCTATCGGGATTTTGGATGGGCCTCTGCCAAGCTCGATGATGTCGTCAATTGGATCCCTGCGCGGCTTACTGGCTGGTTGATCGCCCTCGCGGCCGGGGCCGTGTGCTGGAACACACGATCGGTCCATCGAAGCGGGGCACTGTTGCTGCGGGACGGGCACAAGCATCCTAGTCCGAACAGCGGAAGACCGGAAGCGGCCATGGCCGGCGCACTCGGTATTCAGCTTGGAGGAACAAACTTTTATGCAGGACTGCGACATGACCGGCCGCTGCTCGGGGACGCAAAGGAGCCCTTGTTAGCGGCACACATTGATCGAGCACAGCAAATCATGACCGCTGCCTATCTAATCGCCATTGTCGCGTGTCTGGGGATCTTGTGGCGCTAAAGAACGTGCTCGTCCATGGAGGCAATGTGCACGCCGTAGCCCGTGACCTGCGACGACCGATCGGCTCGATCCTCGACTTCAGTGCAAGCATTAATCCATTGGGACCATCGCCTCAAGTCAAACGAGCACTGGTTGCCGCAGCACCGCTGATCCATCACTACCCTGATCCTGATTGTTTCAACCTTAAGCAGGTCATGGCGCGCCATTGGAAGATCTCCCCGGATTGCCTCGTTATCGGAAACGGCTCGAGTGAGCTCATCGATGTCATTCCGCGCGCTCTGGGTATCCGCTCAGCCTTGATCCTCGGTCCAACGTATGGGGAATATGCGCGAGCCGTTGATCGTTCTGGTGGTCGATATCAGATGGTCTTGGCCAGTCGGAACGAAGTGTACAGGCCCCCGCTGGAGCAGGTCACGCAGCGTTTGCAGGGACAATGGAGCGGCCCACCCGTGGCGATTGACGCCGTCTTCATCTGTCATCCCAACAGTCCGACCGGCAGGCCATGTGATCTTCAACAGCTGGAGGATCTCTTCCAAGCGGCTGAGCGCGGGCGCGTATGGGTGGTGTTGGATGAGTCTTTTATCGACTATTGTGACGCGTTGACCTGTGTGCCGAGGTTGCAGACATATCCACGTTTGATTATCTTGAGAAGTTTTACCAAATTTTACGGGATGCCGGGACTACGAATCGGCTACAGCATGTCGTCGCGATCCATCGCAGCCATCCTGAAAGAGCACCAGCCGCCCTGGTCCGTCAACACGGTGGCTCAACAGGCTGCTGAAGCGGCGATCGCTGACCAACGTCATGCGCGACGTTGTCTCGCGTACGTCAGCCGAGAACGCGCGCGCATGACGAAGCAGTTGGCCGCGCTGGCAGGTGTGACGGTGATTCCATCTTCCGCGAATTTTGTCTTTGCCGAGCTGCCGCCCTCCTGTGGCGCCGGCCTGATTACCGCAGCTCTTCGACGACGAGGCATGCTGATACGGGACTGCTCGTCAGTGGAGGGCTGCGGTCCACGAAGCATACGCATGGCGGTGCGAACCAAGGTAGATAACGATCGCCTGCTCGCGGCCTTGGCAGAGGTACTCGAGCGATAGCATGAGCCGACGTAACACGAAGACGGGAGGCGTCAAGTATCGAGTCCGTGGGAATACCT
>DASTQY010000182.1:0-6140 GCA_035761525.1 Nitrospira sp.
GGCGCTGTCCCGGCAAGAAGTCCATACTGCCAGCACATTGTTGCTCCGGATCCGTGACAGTTTCCAAAAGGGAGGACAGGCTTGAGCATGCGTCTCACCATTCTCGGTTCAGGCACAAATGTCCATCGCACAAGGGCGGCAGCCGGATACCTGGTTCAGACTGATCAGACGCTTTTGCTGGATTTCGGCCCTCGGACGCTGATGAATCTGATCAAAACCGGTGTGGACCGGCACCGGATCACTCACATTCTATTTTCGCATTACCATGCCGATCACTTCTCGGATTTCATTACGTACCTCTTCGACGAGATCATCTACACCAAGTTCGAAGGTGGCAACAGACCGCCCTTGACGGTGATGGGGCCCCGGGGCACTACCCGTCTGTTCCAGACCATGTTCGGGATGTTGCCGGGGTTTGACCAAGCGCCGTTCCCGCTCCGGTATCGTGATCTGAGCGATCGGGCCCTGCGTTTGGGCTCCACGAAGATTATCCCTCACACTGTGTTGCATACCCCCGATTTACATTGCCTTGGCTACCGGATCGAATACCGGGGCCACGCGCTTGCATACTCAGGGGATTCGCAATATTGCGCGTCGCTCGTGCGGCTCTGCGGCGACGTGGATCTCGCGGTGCTGGATTGTTCGTTTCCGGCGAACCGGCCCAATCCGGCCCATCTGCACGCAGGCCAATGCGGACAGGTGGCCCATGAAGCCGGGGCGGGAAAGCTGGTGCTCTCGCACTTCTATCCGATTGCCGAGCGTTACGACGTGAAGGCGCAGGCAGCCGAGGCGTTCGAGGGACCGATCGTTGCTGCGCGTGATCTCCTGCACATCAAGCTCTAAAAAAACTGACACAGGCAAGCGAGGAGACGCGGAGGCCATACCAAGCTTTGCTTGATCCGCTCGCTTCGACCACCGAGCGGGTAAGGCACTTTGCCTCCAGTTCACTTGGTACGTCGAGCTTTTGGGCGATGCGAGGAAGAGCTTGGGTCCAAGCGCGTCGCGGGCTTTCGATCGCGAAACGATGGGAGGGTAAGGTCGGTAAAAAGCTTTCGCTAGGATTGGACGGGTGAGCTTGGGAAAGGCGGATCCTGCACGCCGGGGGTTTGGCGGGTGAGAAAGCCGGCTTTCAGAGTCCTACAATCCGCCTTCCTTGATCTCGCAGCCCAAAATTTCCATGAACTTGGTGAGACGGGTCTGCCTGATGGGATCACCCAGCTTGACATAGATCGCCAAGAGATTCTTGATCATTCGGGAAAGGATCGCACGGACAGGGCTGTGCTGAAGGTAGCGCTCATCGAACCCATAGCCGGCCTCCGTCAGAAAACGCTGACAATTTTTTTCCGTCAACAGGGCTCCACCATTGAAGCAGTCGACGAAAATCTTGTATCGGTCGGATTCGTACTTGACTAAGAAGTGACCAGGCATGCCGATACCGTGAACCGGCAACCGCAAGCGCTTGCCGATGAGCAGGTAGACGATGGACAAACTGATCGGAATTCCGGTGCGCCGGTCGATGACACGGTTGAGATAGGTATTTTCGACCTCATAGTAGTTCTTGGTATTGCCTTTGAAGCCTTGTTCCGTAAACAAGTATCTATTGAGGGTCTTGACCGTTTCCTCTCCTGACGCGCGCGGTCCGATGCGGTCACGCACTTCCTGCGCCATTTCGTCGAGCTGTCGACTATAGGCCACCACGTCCAAGACCGGATAGGCATAGCGTGCGATCAAAAATGACCCATGCTCCAAGTCCATCCGGTCGTCGGGAAGGGCCGCTTGCGTGATGAGTTCGTCCTCGAGCTTTCCACCACGGATTTCTTCCAGTACGGACGCGATCCGCTCTGCCATCTCAGGCTGTTCGATTTCTGCTTCCTGCAGGAGGGGAACGGCTGAAGGACCGATGTCGATTAGCCGGCCACTGATCGTTTGAACGATTTTCTCGTCCTCATCAGCGAGGAGCCGGATTAGGGCGCGGATCTGACTTTCTGGAATGACCATCATTCCCACCCTTCTTACCAGCCCTTCCGTTTGAGGGTCAACATACCAGGGGGTCTGTGCCTTGCCCCTCATCCCATGGCCCGGCGAAACGCTTTGGCACCACCATAGAGGCACAGCGCATCAAAGAGCAGCATCACGACTACGACCATCCCTACATGCGGGAGCGCCTCGCTCCAGTTGGAAAGGATCAACGGCCGCACCGCATCGATGGCCCATGTCATCGGATTGAGCTTCGCCAGGACGCTCATCCAGGCCGGCATCGCCGTCAAGGGAACCAACGCTGAACTCAAGAATATCATCGGCAGGGAAAGAAAACCCAACACGGAGAAGAAATCGCCATGGCTCTTCACGGAAAACGCCATCGCCATGGAAATCGCCGTGAGGCCCACGCCGAACATCATGCCGATCAACAGGATGGTGGCGATGCCCAATAAGCCGGTCGCCGGCTGAACGCCGAAGAGAAATGCGACTCCGAGAATGACCAGCACTTGCAGCGACGTGATCGTCATGACAAAAATGAAGCGGCTCATAATGACCGACGTCCGGTGGATTGGCGTGGACATGAGCCGTTCTAGAAATCCGTTTTCTTTGTCAAACAGCAAGTCCACTCCTCCCGCGAGCCCATTGTTCAGCACGGTCATGACCACCACCCCCGCCGCTAAAAAGCTAATGTAGTTCGGCGCCTGTGTGACCTGGGAATCGGCCGCCCGCTGAAACAGATTTCCGAAGAAGATCAGCCAGAACAACATGGGCTGCACGAGGGTGAAGAGCATGCTGAATTTTTCACGGCTGAGCCGGCGCACCCAACGCATGGTCAACGCACTGATCTCTTGCCAGTATTCATGCATAGCGGAGTTTTTCCAAGAGTTGTTTATTCGACATGAGTATCCGCTGCGTCTTCGATGCGTCGTCCGGTGTGAGCCATGAACACATCATCCAACCTGGGCCGGTTATACTGGACGAACTCAACCGTGCATCCCAACCGGTTGGCCAGCTCCAGAATGGTAGGCAGTGCCTTCTCGGGCGACTCAACTCGGATGTCCAGTCCCTTCGACGTTGCCCTGACGGCCTTGATAGCAGGCTGACCCTTCAAGGCCGATTCGAGGGACGAGATCCTCTCCGCCTCCTTGAGCGTCAAGGAGACGATGTCGCCACCCAGTCCGATCTTCAATTCAACCGGTGAGCCGATGACCTTGATGACCCCGCCATCGATAATCGCCAATCGGTCGCAGAGCTGGTCGGCTTCGTCGAGATAATTGGTCGTCATGACCACAGTTAACCCCCGTGCTTTCAACATACGGATGTAGTCCCAAATCCGCAGACGACTCTGAACATCCAACCCCAATGTCGGTTCGTCTAAGAACAGAACTTTTGGATCGGGCAGGAGACCGCAGGCGATGTCGAGCTTGCGCTTCATTCCTCCGGAATAGGTTTTTGCCGGACGGTCGGCATCCGCTTCGAGTTCCACCAGCTTAAGCAACTCAGCGATCCGCCTCTGCGCGTTATCCTTGGGCAGATGGTACAAGGCGGCCAGCAGCTCGAGATGTTCTCTGCCGGTCAGAAATCGGTCGATGGCTCGCTCTTGCGGCACGTAGCCGATCAATCGCCGGACACGATCCGCATCCCGTACACAGTCGAGGCCAAAAATCGTCGCACGTCCCGCAGAAGGCGCGAGCAAGGTAATCAGCGTACGCAGGGTTGTGCTTTTGCCTGCGCCGTTGGGACCCAACAGTCCGTAGATTTCGCCGACATGGACCTGGAAGGAAATGTCTGCGACGGCCCGGTGACCGTCGTAAGACTTGGAAAGATGAGAGACGTCGATCGCAATCGCCCCGTGCATCACCCCCAGCCCTTCGCCCCATGCTGATCGTGCATCAGGAATTGGATCAAATCGCTGAGGCGGCGAGCCTGTTGATGGAGAGTGACGGCTTCCAACAGGAATTGCTTTTCCAGCGGGGTGCAATCCAGGTACGTGGATAAGGTGTTTACAAGAATATCGTCACTGACATCTTCGCGGAACCATCCCTGCCAGGTCGGGGCATCCTGACGGGACCGCAGATACTCCTCGAGCGTGGTAACAAGTCGCTGTCGTACACCAGGATCGAGCGAGGCCTCCGCCCCTCTCGGCTTCAGCGTAATCGAGGCTTGACGGTAGGGCTTCTCATACGACTCCAGGGTGATCTCAAACCGCTCGAGCCCCTGGAGCAGAATGTTGGACCGGCCGTCGGCCAGCGGCTGCACGCTGACCAGCCGCCCGACGCATCCGGTCGAAAATACCGGCGGATTACCGTAATACTCGGATTCCCAGCCTTCTTTGAGCAGCGCGATCCCGATACATTGCCCACCCATCACGGCATCATCGACCATTTGGCGGTACCGCGGCTCAAAAACATGGAGAGGCAGATACGTTTTTGGGAACAAGACAACGTTCGGGAGCGCAAAAACTGGAATGTGCTCAGGAATGGAAAATGGCGAGCTCTTTTCGGACGGCTCCGGTTCATGATGATCACGCTCGTGATCGGTCTGCATGCGGTCACGATAGCCGATGGCTGACAAAATTGTCAACGGCGCGACCGCGAGACTCACGAGCGGAAGAAGCGACGAAATCCCTTGTCGCAACTGGCGATTTGTGACTTCATGCAGCTACATGTTATAAGCGCACGCATCATGCCCGGAATACGTATGACTTCAACATGGCAATTGATCTTCCTGCTCGGTTGGCTCGCAATCGTCCTTCCGTCGATCGCGGCGGACACCACCTCATTCGTACCTGCGCAAGAAGGCTATCGATATACATTCCCGCGCGACCACGGTTCGCACGATGACTTCCGCACCGAATGGTGGTACTACACCGGCAACCTCGTGAGTAACGATGGCCGACCATTCGGCTATCAACTGACCTTTTTCCGTCGCAGCATTCCGCAGGAACAGGTCAAAACCTTGCCCTCACGATGGTCCATTACCCAACTCTACCTCGCTCACTTTGCCGTGAGCGACTTGAAGAACGGACGGTTTCATGTCTTTGAAAAGCTCAGCCGTGCCGGCGTCGGCAAAGCTGGGGCTGAGGCGGAACGTCTGCACGTGTGGATTGACCGATGGCGCGCCCAATCCTTCCAAGCAGACATGGCGTCACAGACCCTTCAGGCGTCAGACGACGACCTGGAGATCGACTTGACGGTCGTGCCAGAAAAGGCACCTGTCATTCATGGCAAAGGGGGTGTCAGTCGAAAAGGTGCCGAGTCAGGCCAAGCGTCCCATTACTACTCGTTGACGAGGCTGGCGACGTCGGGGAGAATCAGCCTGGGCAATGAATCGTTCAATGTGACTGGAACCAGTTGGATGGATCATGAGTTTGGTTCTGCCGATCTCGGCGAAGACCTCGTCGGATGGGATTGGTTCAGCCTCCAGCTTGCCGATCACACTGAATTGATGCTCTATCGCATGCGCCGGTCCGACGGATCACCCGATCCTGTTTCAAGCGGCACTTTTATCGAACAGGATGGTCGGGTTCAGCATCTTACACTTGGGGAGTTCATGCTGGATCCCATCACCACCTGGACCAGTCCTGCCAGCAAGGCACGTTATCCCTCGACCTGGCGGCTATCCATTCCGTCGAAAGGTCTTTCGCTTGCACTTATTCCTCGCATGGCGGAGCAGGAACTTACCACGAACCGCAGCACACAGGTCATCTATTGGGAGGGCGCCATCGAGGCGTCCGGCACCGTGGGAGGAAAGCCGATCGCGGGCCGCGGCTACATGGAGCTGACCGGTTATGCGGAGCGCTTCTCGAAGAAATTGTAGAGTTACTCGCGGAGGTACCCCGCCGCTCCGGCGCTTCGCCGCAGCCACACTAAGTCTTTCATCTTCTCGATGCCGAAACTTGTTCTGTTCCGCGTTTCGCATGAACGGAACTTCAAACATCGGCATCCCCAAGCTGGTTGGTCGCATCTGATTGACAAGTGTGGTACCCGCATCTCAGCGCGAGTGGTGATGTGAGACACCTCCCCAAACTGAGGGAAGGAAGGGCAAAAAGGGTCGGCAGATGTGGAGTGCACGTGTATGGCAGTTCGCCTACCCCGCGCTGATCGGGCTGACGCTTCTCAGCATCGGCTGTCAAAAAGACAGCGAAGCGATTGTCTCCA
>DASTQY010000183.1:0-4147 GCA_035761525.1 Nitrospira sp.
TGAGGCAGACGTGCGCGATGCTCAAGCTGTGCACCAGCTGGTCGCTGCGTTCATTCGGGACAGCACGCCTCCCGTGTGTTTTGTGTGCTGCGCGGGCGTCGGAAGCGGAAGACTATTGCTGAAACTCTCTACGGATGAGTGGGTGGACGTGATGGCGACAAACTTGACGGGCACATTCCATTCTCTCCGGGCAATGGGCCCTGCCCTCCTCGCCCAAGGAGGCGGATCCATCGTGGTCCTTGGCTCGCACGCCGGATCGCAGGGATCGATCGGTCAAGCCGCCTATGCCGCGTCCAAAGCGGGCCTGATCGGGTTGGTAAAGACGGCGGCTGTCGAGTGGGGACCGTACAACATTTGTATCAATCTCGTCCTGCCAGGGTGGCAGCACACGCGTTTAACGACGGAGGCGATGTCCAGGGGGCAGCAGTGGAAAGATCATGCTCTGGGGCGGCCTCCTGCACTTGAGGAAGTTGTGCGTACGGTCATGCATCTCGTGGAGCTGAAGGACGTCTCTGGTCAGGTCTGGAACTGTGACAGTCGGAGCCTATCTGCATGATACAGCGACGAGTCGCGGGTGGGGCCGGCGTCTTTGTGACGGGAACCGATACCGGTGTAGGTAAGACACTAGTGACTGCGGCACTGGCTATCCGGTTGCGGCGTCTTGGACGGACCGTGGGTATCATGAAGCCAATCGAAACCGGCGTCACTTCTTCTCGGCTGGTCCAGTCCGATGCGGCACGGCTCCGGGCCGCTGTTGACAGTGAGGAAACGCTTGGCGCGATCTGTCCCTACCAGTTTGAACAACCGGTGGCCCCGCTGGGTGCGGCGCATATGGAACGTCGGAGCATCGATCCGCGCGTGATTCGTCAAGTCTATCGTCTGCTCGCGAGCCGATATCAGTCGGTCGTGGTGGAAGGTATCGGCGGGGTTCGGGTGCCCATTACGGCCGACGCCGATGTGATGGACGTGATGCTTGGACTCAAGCTGCCAGCCATTGTAGTGGGGCGCGCCGGGCTGGGAGGGATCAATCATGCCTTGTTGACGATCGATGCGCTTCACCGACGCCGGATTCCGGTTGTCGCGCTCATTCTCAATCGCACGCATCCTGTCCGATCTTCGGTCACGCGTCTTCAGGAAAAGACGACTTTGGACGCCCTCCGGAAAGAGGCGGGCGTGCCAGTGCTCGGTCCACTCCCCTATGTGCCGGGTTTGGTGCGACGATTCCGGCAGTCTGCTTCTCGGGTCGCAAACATGTCGGCGATAACTACGCTGGCCAAGCTGGTCAGGGCATCTGCTCGAGGAGGGCGCTGACTGCGACTTCGAGGTCAGGTGCGCCGGCCAGCGCAGATATCACGGCGATGCCGTCTGCTCCCGCTTCGATGACCGCCCGAACCTGTTCGAGGTGAATCCCGCCAATCGCGAAAATGGGCAGTCGGGTCAGTAAGCGGATTCTTCTCAGCGCGTCAATACCCACAATAGGAGCATGGTCGGTTTTTGAGCCGGGCGCGAAGATCGGTCCAAAGCCGATATAATCCGGTTGCAGACGGTCGGCTGCTTCCACCTGTCGGTCGTTGTGCGTGGACAATCCAATCACGGTCTCAGGTCCAAGAATCCTACGCGCCTGTGCCACAGGCAAATCGTTTTGACCAAGATGGACACCGTCGGCATCCACGGCAAGGGCCAGGTCACAACGGTCATTCACGAGGAAGAGCACCTCCAGCTCTCTCGCTCTGTTCCGGAGGGGCAAGGCCTCGCCAAAGGCCTCTTTCATCGATGCCGTCTTATTGCGATATTGGAAGATCCTGACGCCGGCGGTGGCGGCTCCGTTCAACACGTCAATGAGTGGGCGATCGGGCCGTCTCGACGAGTCGAGAATGACGTACAGTCCGGACAGTGCGCTTGTACGTTGGTTTCGGGACATGGTAGGTGCATTGTAGCGTGACACGTGAAACAGACGCCAGGAACAGCCCGCATAGACATGAGCTGTCTCTTCCCCGTGCAGTCGCCAGGGCCGTTAGTGACGGCGGTGGTATTGTTTCTGATCTCTCTCATGTCCGGATGCGAATCGAGGGAACAGACCGTCCGCATCGTCGCCGAGGATTTCCGATTCACGCCCGCCGAAGTGCATGTCTCCTCCGAGTATCCGGTTCGCCTCCTTATCGTCAACGAAGGCCGCGAGCGGCATGAATTCAAGACGGCCTTGTTGGCTCATCAGATCGGGAAGTCACCGGGGCCATCCAGCAGCCTTCCTGTAAGGCCGAATCAGAAAGCCGAGGTGCTCGTTCGCACCGTCACTGGCGTGTATGTGTTTTATTGCGCCATGCGCGGCCACGCGGGCATGAACGGCACCATCATTGTCGAGTGAGAACGGGTCTGCGGCTAGCTGGCGAGGAAGCGCTCGAGGTAGGTCGTTGACAGGTGGCCTTTTTGAAAGTCCGGATCATTGAGAATCCGCTTGTGAAGCGGAATGGTCGTCTTGATGCCCTCGATGACGAACTCGTCGAGTGCTCGCCGCATCCTGGCCATGGCTTCTTGCCGGTCGCGCCCGTGCGTAATGACCTTGGCGATCATGGAATCGTAATGGGGAACGACCACGGCGTTGGATTCCATTGCTGAATCGACCCGAACTCCGAAGCCGCCTGGAGCGCAGTATCTGCTAATCACCCCGGGTGACGGAGTGAATTTTTCCGGATCTTCGGCGTTGATCCGGCACTCAATGCTGTGGCCGGTGAGTCGGATATCGGGTTGTTTGAACGAGAGGGGTTGTCCGTTGGCGAGCGTGATTTGTTCCTTGATGAGGTCGATCCCGGTGACCATCTCCGTAATGGGATGCTCCACTTGGATGCGGGTGTTCATCTCCATGAAAAAGAAGTTGTGGTCCTTGTCGAGCAGAAATTCCACGGTGCCCAAATTCCTGTAATGGACGGCCTTGACCGCTTCAACCGCCACCCGCCCGATCTCACGCCGGAGCTTTTCATCCACCGCCGGCGAAGGAGTTTCTTCCACAAGCTTTTGATGCCGGCGCTGAATGGAACAGTCGCGTTCGCCCAGATACACGACGTGGCCACGCGCATCGGCGGCGATCTGAACTTCGATGTGGCGAGGCTCGAGAAAGTACCGTTCGAGGTACACACTGTCGTTTCCGAACGTGGACTTTGCTTCCGCCTGAGCCGCCTGGAACGCCCGTCCCAGTTCGTCGGTGCTGTTGACCACCCGCATCCCGCGTCCGCCGCCCCCTGCGGTCGCTTTGATAATGACAGGATAGCCGATTTTGGCGGCCGCCTCTCGCGCCTCTTGTTCGCTCTTGAGCTCGCCAGGACTTCCGGGGGTGACTGGTAGTCCCCGACGACCCACAATTTCTCTGGCCTTAGCCTTGTCTCCCATGAGTGCGATGTTTTCCGACGTCGGGCCGATGAATTTGACGCCGATCGACTCACAGACTTCCGCGAAGTGCGCGTTCTCGGAGAGGAAGCCATACCCGGGGTGAATGGCGTCTGCGCCTGTAATTTCTGCGGCGCTGAGGACGTTCGGGATGTTGCGATAACTTAAAGCGGATTCGGCCGGCCCGACACAGATGCGCTCGTCTGCGGCGCGCACATGCATACTGGCCGCATCGGCCTCCGAGTGGATGGCGACGGTTTTGATGCCGAGTTCTTTGCACGCGCGGATCACGCGCAGTGCAATTTCTCCACGGTTGGCGACGAGCACTTTCTTGAACACGTCACATCTCCGTCATGGCGTGGAGGAGGGTTCTCACCGAATCCGAGTGAGACAAATACATCGTTGAGCAGACACGAACGCCTGGATCAAGGGGTCGCCTTGGGATCGATGAGGAAGAGCGCCTGGCCGTACTCAACGGGCTTGGTGCTTTCCACGAGGATCTTCGTGATGCGCCCGTCCACCTCCGACTCAATTTCATTCATCAGTTTCATCGCTTCTACGATACACAGAACCTGCCCCCTTTTCACAAAATCACCTTCTTCCACGTAAGGATCGGCGTCCGGGGACGGCGACCGATAGAACGTGCCGACAATCGGAGAGGTAATGGTAATGTGACCGGCGGCGTCTTCGGCGAGTTCACTGGACGGGGTGGTGTGTTGCGAGACGGTCTGGCCCGTGCCCTGCCCAGCTTCACTGACGGCAGTGG
>DASTQY010000184.1:0-4784 GCA_035761525.1 Nitrospira sp.
AAAATACGTGGGAATCGCGAAGAATTTTCCGGATTCTCGGGTACCCCTGAGATTCATGACGACGATGAACACGATCGAGATGAGTCCCAGGGCCTGCCGATGCGCAAACAGCTCCGGAACGGCCGAGGTAATCGCTGCGACGCCAGCCGCCACGCTCACAGCCACCGTGAGGACATAGTCGATCATGAGCGCCGCGGCAGCGATCAGCGCCGGCATCTCGCCAAGGTTCGACCGGGCCACGATATAGGCTCCCCCGCCTTCCGGATATTCGTAAATGATCTGGCGATACGAAATGGTCAGGACAATAACCAGAAACAAAATGGCGAGGCTGACGGGGATGGACCATGCCAATGCCGAGGTGCCGGCAAGGATTAAGACGAGGAGAATTTCTTCCGTGGCATAGGCGACGGAGGAAATGGAATTCGATGAAAATATTGCGAGAGCGAGACGTTTGGAAAGCCGTTCGTGTGCTGCTTGGGCCGTCTTAATGGGATTGCCGACGAGCCAGCGCTTGAGGAGCATGGCAGAGATTATCGCATAAACACGCATGGAACGAGAGAAGCAGAAGGCCTCTAGCCATAGGGCGAAAGCCTCAGATCAGCGATTGCGGATGCCGTCATTTCCGGTCCAACGGAGAGGTGTCTGGCAATGGAGAACCCTAGTGCGATCAAAGGGATTGACAGCCCTAGGCAACTTAAGTATCTTTCCAATTCCCTCGCGCCCTAGACAGTGTTTTGCGGGGAATCGGTCCATTCCATCGGTCTTTATACGGAGGTTCTTACAGGCAATTTACACTTGCATTCTGTTAGTCCACTTATACATTCGTAAGGAGGCCAGTCCATGTTTTTCCATTTCACACGGGTCTATCGACCCACCTGCACGCTCGGCGTGTTGGCAGCAGCGGCCCTTCTTTGGGCCCCTTTCGCATCCGCCGAGAACCCATCGTCCCATGCGGCAACGAATCATCAACTTCCCGCCTGGGCGGAACAACTCAAGGGGCAGACGATCATTGAGGACACCATGTCCGGCAAGGGCGAACGTGCCGCGATGGTCGAGCAGCAACATCAGCGCATCATGGAGCACATGACTCATGATCCGCAGGTCCAAGGCGTCAACACCGGCATGTACAACACCTCAGCCATGATGCATCAATATGGCGCAGGTGGCCAGGACATGCTGCTCGTATCCGATCCGCGTGTCGAACCGGTAGCCATGACGGGCGGTGGCAAGTGCCCGGCGACCGCCCCCGTGAAGCAGTACAACGTGTCCGCGATCAACGTCGAGATCACACTCAACCAGTGGCTCGATTTTTATCCCGGCTACATGTACGTGCTTGATGAGAATCTCGACAAGGTTCGTGCGGAAGAAAACACCAACAAGGAAGCTCGCGATAAAGAAGGTCATGATCCCGGTGCCGTCATTAACGGTGTGCAAGCTCAGTGGATTCAGCCGCTCGTGATTCGCGGGAACCAAGGCGACTGCGTCAAGTTGAAACTCAACAACAAGTTGGAAGGCGGCGAGGACGTCAGCCTGCACATCCACGGCTCCGCCATGGTCGTGAGCGCGACAGGAGCGGCTGCCACCACCACCAACCCCGATACGATCGTCGCCAAAGAGAAGACCGGCGAATACGAATGGTACATCCACCCGAGCACGCAGGAGGGTGTCCGTCAGTTCCATACATTCAGCAATGACCGAGAATTGACCGTGATGGGACTCTTCGGCGCGTTCGTCGTCGAGCCGCGTGGATCGAGCTACCTCGAGCCGCTCGGGGCGGGTGATCCCACGCCGGCCACCAGTGGCTGGCAGACGATCATCAAGAACGGCACCGGCCCGGACTTTCGCGAATTCGTGCTGATCTATCATGAGGTCGGTGATGAGGCGTTTCGTCCGTTGAACAAGAAGGGCGACTTTTTGCCGCAGCGGGATCCATTGACGGATGCCTATCGTCCGGGCGGCCGCGCGATCAACTATCGTAGCGAGCCGTTCGGCATCAATAACATGCACGTGCAGCACGAATACTTCGGGTTCGAAGACGAATCAATGGGCTATAGCTCCTATACGTTTGGTGATCCGTCCCCGACGATTCCGCGTTCGTACATGGGAGATCCCGCCAAATTCCGGCTGGTTCATGGCGGCTCGGAAGTGTTCCACAGCCACCATCCGCACGGCGGCACGATTCGATGGCCACGCAGCCCGCGGGCAATCGACGACATGAATCTGTGGGCCACGAGCACGAACGGTCCGGTGAAGTATCCGGTGATTCGTGCCAAGACGGACCGCGTCGATGTGGAAGTGATCGGACCGTCAGAAGCTCTCGATCTCGAGACCGAGTGCGGTTCCGGCCTGTGCCAACAGCTGGCAGGAGACTTCCTCTTCCACTGTCACGTCGCCCATCATTATGTGGCAGGGATGTGGGGCTACTGGCGGGTGTACAACACGATTCAACAGGGCGATATGCGGAATGACGTGATGCCGGACTTGCGTGAGCTGCCGGATCGCAAAGGGCGCATCAAGACCCCAATCTCATCCGACAAATTGATCGGCCAAACGGTCGATTGGTTCGGCACGCAGTTCAAGATCATCGACAAGGGGAAGAGCAACTGGAAAGGCAATCCGGCCACAATCACCATCAAGGACTGGGTCGAGATGCAGATGCCCACGCCGGGCAAGCCTGGTCACAAGGACGACGAGAAGGGCCAGATTGTCTCCTATGACGCCACGGTGCTGGACTGGACCTGGAACGGCAATGTGGCGATGAGCGAAAAGGAAAGCACGATCGACAATCCGAAGTACAAATCCACCCATCCGGGCAAGCGGCATCCGATCATGTTCGAGCCGCTGACCGGTAAAGTGGCTTGGCCCCACCTGACACCGCACTTCGGCAAGCGTGTCATGTTCTCTCCGAACCACGTTGGCGCGCCCTGGTTGGAAATGATCAGGCGCGATGCGAATGGCGAAGAAAGCGTCGATCAGGCCGCGCCCGGCGAGCAGGGCAACTGGAGCCTCTGTCCCGTCAATGCGGGGCGTAAGAACTACAACGTGCATTTCATCAAGCTGCCGATCAAAATCGCAAAGGCGCAGGGCAAGGAACCGCCCGTAGTCGATCCGAACGGCTTGATCTACGTGCTCCATGAAGAAGAAGCCGCTATCCGGGCCAATGACGACTTGAAATATCCGTTGGTCGTCCGCGGCAACATCTATGACTGTGTGGACTGGATGTTGACCAGCGAATGGGATGACGACGATTACACGAATTTCCAGTCATCCAAGATTAACACCCACTGGCATTTCCTCCAGTTCGACAATCAGGCCTCCGACGGCGTCATCACCGGCTTCTCCTATGAACAGTCGGTGCGACCGTTCACCATGCTCGAGAAGAAGAACAAGAAGGGCCTGCCGATGCCGATGAACACCGCGCTGACGGCGGCGGCGAAGAAGGGCTCGAACAGTCTGTCAGTAAAGAATGCGAAGCAATACCACGTCGGTACCTTGATTCTGGTCGGAGCCGACAACGTGAAGGGGAATGAGATCTCGCGTATCAAGGCGATCAACGGCAATACGATCACCTTGGCGAAGGGATTGAAGAACGATCACCCGGCGAACGACATCGTGACGGTGGAATTCGTCCGGCAGCGGTTCTGGGTCGATGCGGACGTCGGTACGGTCTTCTGGCACGACCATGCGTTCGGGGCCACGACATGGCCGCACGGCGGGTTCGGCACGTTTATCGCCGAGCCGGTCGGGTCGACCTATCACGATCCGAAAACCGGCAAGCTCGTCCGGAGCGGGCCTATTGCGGATATCCACACCAATGAGCCGGTCGGTCATGGCGTGAACAACAGCTTCCGTGAATTGATGGTGCAGGTGCACGACACTGTGCCGCACACCGTCAACATCGTGACCGCGGGCAATCCGCCGGGGCAGCCGGTTGAGGTGGCACTGGAAGCCGGCAAGACCGTCTCCTTCATGATGCCGGAAAAGCTGTACATGACCCCGATGCCGTTCCTGAATGGAGGGACGCACACGACAGGCAGCGGTCTCAACTTTAGAGCCGGCCCAATCGCGCAACGATTGGCGACCAATCCGGATGTCTCCCAGGCGTTCAACAGTCAAATTCACGGAGACCCGTATACGCCGCTTCTGCGTGCATACACGGGCGATACGATGGTGTTCCGGCTCTTGCACACGCTCATGAACGAGACGATGACCTGGACATTGGCCGGGCATACGTTCTGGTCTGAGCGCTATGCGTCCGATGCGAATCGCAAGAATTCGATCCACATCGGAATTGCCGAGCGCTACGACCTGGTCGTGCCCGAAGCGGGCGGACCGCGGCATCAAGCGGGGGACTACATTCACTTCAATGGACGTTCCTCGAAGTTTTCCGAGGGCGGCTGGGGCATCATTCGGGTGTACGACAAGGAGCAGGCCGATCTAAAGAAGCTTCCGGCCGGTTTCTCGGTGAAGGGCGAAATCCCGAAAGCCTTACCAGTCTGTCCGGCGGACGCCCCGGTGAAGACCTTCAACGTCGTGGCGATGGATTATCCTGCCATGACCTTCAATGCGAAGGCGCCGGAAGCAATCGAAGTGGACTTTGAGCGGAAGATCCAAATTACGAATCCAGACGCCAAGATCTACGCACTGGAGGAAGATGCCGCGAAGGTCTCGGGCGGATCGCATCCCATGCCGCTCACCCTCCGGGTGAACGTCGGGGATTGCGTGAAAGTGAAGTTGAAAAACAAGATGAAAGAGGGCAAGGCGTCGTTCTCGGCCATCGGGTT
>DASTQY010000185.1:0-5970 GCA_035761525.1 Nitrospira sp.
GAATAGACAACATTATCTTCATCTCCGTCCTGGTCGGGAGGCTGCCAGAGGCTCAGCGGGCTGTTGCGAGAAGATTGGGCCTTGGCTTGGCGATGGTGGCTCGTCTGGGGTTGTTGTTGTCGATCTCCTGGATTATGGGCTTAACTCAACCGTGGTTTGCACTGCTTGGCAATGAGATTTCCGGGCGCGATGTGATTCTCATCGGAGGTGGGCTATTCCTCCTCGCGAAGGCCACGCATGAAATCCATTACAGCCTAGAGGGAATCGGAGAGAAGGATACTGAAGTACTTGGAAGCAGCTTTGGGATGGCAATGGTCCAAATCTCGCTCCTGGACATCGTCTTTTCGCTAGATTCCGTGATCACGGCGGTCGGATTGGTTGAGGAGGTATCTGTCATGGCCATCGCCATTATCCTTGCGGTTCTTGTCATGATGATTGCGGCGAGGTCCATCGGAACTTTCGTTGATGAGCATCCAACGATCAAAATTCTCGCCTTGTCGTTTCTGATCCTCGTGGGAGTCACGCTGATGATGGAAGGATTCGATGTGCATGTGCCAAAGGGCTATATCTATTTTGCCATGGCGTTTTCAGTTGCAGTTGAGATGCTGAACATCCGTATGCGTAAAAAACGGTCGATCCCGGTCAAACTGCATAGTAAATACTCGGCAGGTTGACCGCCGGCAGTGCCCTAGCGTCACATCTGTCCTTCAGCCAGGCGGAGTACATTCAAGAGCAGGCCGGGTAGAGCGCCATCCAGGTCATGATGTATACATACGGGCACGTGTTCCCGAGCGGAAACCGAGGAGGGGTGTGTAAGCTCGCTCTGACGGTGGTAACGGGCAAATCCGCAATCCAGCTGCACCCGCAGGTGGTCGCGGCCGAATAAAAGGTCCGGAATATTTGGCCATAAAAGTCGGCGGCCTAAATCGCCGGGTGAGCGGCTTTAATTGCTGGGTACAATTCTTCCAAGGCCATCGATTTGAGATAGACCCCTAGAGCCCCGGCTCGTTCCATCGCATCGATGTTGTAACTTTGCGCATACTCTGACAAGCCGATAATTTTCGCACGGGGATACTTTTCTCTAATTGCACGAACCGCGGCGATCCCATCGAATGCGGGCATGCGAATATCCATCACCACTACGTCAGGTTGAAGCCTCTCCATGGCGGAAATGGCTTCTTCTCCATTGGCTGCCTCACCAACCAATTCCAAATCTTGGTAGGCTGAAAGAATTTGTTTGAGCGTCCTGCGGACCAGGGATTCATCGTCTACGAGTAACACGCGCGTCACTGCCATAGTTCACACCCCGATCTTTTGTGGCATTGCGAACCTTAATGTTGCACGACAAGGCGATCTGATGACGCTCTGGGAAAAGCTCGTTGAATCGTGGAATGAAGGTGATCTATCCGGTCTTTAAATATCACTGCTAAGGCGCCTGCCTCGAGAAATCCATCGATGATGTAAGTATCCTGAACCGTACAGAGTCCAATGATGACTGTCTCTCCCCAGGATTTCTTGATAAGGCGAGCAGCTTCGATGCCGTTCATCAGTGGCATGTTGTAATCCATAAGAATAATATCGGGCTGACAGGCTGCGACTTGTTCTATAGCCTGCTTACCATCACACGCTTCTCCCACGATTTGCAGATCAACATACCCTGTGAGCATATTCCGCAAAATGATTCGGACCGGCACGTAATCATCGACCAATAGAACGCGATGTACGAGAGGTGCCAGGGTTGCTGTCATAGTCCACCCCATCTAAGAAACTACCAAAACATAACATAGCTGATCATTTTGTTTTACTAGCCAGATCGATAGGTTACGAGTGCCTACAGCCGTGTAAGCCGTAGTCGAAATCGCACGTATTTCCAGTGAAGTAGCCTCAGCATTGGAAATTGATGCAGCCGGAGAATTATGCCGGTCGGAAGAACGTGTTTAAACACATCAAAGCAAAAGCAGGAAACCCTTGTCCATTTAACGAACTGAGAAGGTGAACACCTGATAGGTCACGACCCCAATCAATAGGGCGGCGAGCTCAATTCGACACGGTGCAGTATGGGAGAAAAACGAGGTGACGAGGAATCCGTGAGTGATTGGTGATTCTTCGCTACGACGTGGTGTGCCGCGCGTTCCTAATGCTTCTGGTGCGAGTTTTCACTGAAATGTAGCAGGGTAGACCGCGGCGTGCTATGGCTATTACGAAGCGAGGGAGGGACACCAGAAATCGCTTACCGTTACCAGCAAATCAGAGAAGCCCAATGAACAAAGGCATTATCCTCCTCACCTTGATCATCCTCTTTCCAGTACCGGGGTGGGCGGGTCTCTCTCAAGCCCATAAAACATATGAACCGCGTGATTACACAACCGCAGCTAAAGAGTTTTGGCCCTTACGTAGCGACCTTGAACGTGCCGTTGATAGTTGCACTCAATCGGTCCATCGAGACGATCCTGACTTCGACGCATACAACGAAGGCTCGTCCGTCGTCCTGTTTGGTGCGACGCCAGAGTCACGATTTGCATTTCACAAATGCATGTCCAGGAAAGGGTATCCCCTGACGAAAACAGGAAAATAAGTGTTGGTCTCGTCTCCGGCCCCGTTCTACATCTACTGATTTCGATCTCACTGACCCGACTTCCAGAAGCAAATCTCCTGAAAGAGTTCGAGTTGCCGCGTTGTTGTCTTCCTTTTCTCTGTAGGCTCGCGCCTACCTATTGTAAGGGCACGTAACCTCACAATTTCATGACAGATTGGACGTCATCTATGTTACATTCGACGGCAATGTCGTCTAGGATACATTTCCCTCAGATCGGTTCTTCCTTGTTTTTCCGAGGGTCGAGATGATGGAAACTCTTCGCGTGCTCCTCGTAGAAGATGACGCAATGCTCCGTCAGACTCTGGCGCGAATGCTTGCAGCCTACCCCGAGGTGCAAGTCATTGCGCAGGCAGCAACCGGTGACGAAGCGGTTTCCTACGTCGAAAAGCACAACCCTCACGTCGTGGTCATGGATATTCGCTTGCCCAGAATGGATGGGATCGCGGCGACTCGGGTGATTAAATGGAAATTTCCGCAGGTGCAGATTATTGGTTTGTCTGAATATGGACATGGATACAATGCAAACGCGATGCTAAAAGCTGGAGCCATTGCTGTGTACCAGAAATCCATGGCCACTGAAGAACTGTATTCGGCCATCAAAAAGGCCGGGCGAGGTTTCTCGCAGTTATCAGCTTGAGTGAACGTCGAAGCCGTCTGGGACTCGGCAGCGTACAAGCGCCCTTCTAGTGCAACGTCCAGTGTCATAAATGCACAGCCGTGTAGGTCGTCGCTGATAGAGCGACTTCTCCTCTTTGTGTAGACTCGCGCAGATTTGTCGTTTAATTGGAGTTATGTACCGAAATCCATACGTCCTTAAACAGTTTGGTGATTCCTGCACGCAGCTGGCTCAGCAGCTAAAAAACGAGACGTTTACGGCTGACGATAGGATGTTTGTCGAAAATCATCTGCTGATCGTTCAGTTGGCGCTGGCCATGTCGAAATATGCTCATTTGAGGGCGCAGGCCAACGGAGACGAATGAGACACGCTCTGATCGTTGACGACCATCCGGTTGTGCGTGATGGAGTCAGAGACATACTGCAAAGAACCTTTCCGTCAATACAAATAAAGGTGTCATCGGGTGGCGCTGGTCTCCTGGAAGAAGTATGCGGTACTGGTTGGGCATTCATTGTGCTGGACATCAATTTGCCTGGGCAAAATGGACTCAACATCATCCGACAGGCCAAAGCCTGCTGTTCAACTATCCCGATTCTCGTTTTCAGCCTTTACTCTGAACGACAGTACGCTGCCCGTGCCTTACGGGCAGGAGCCGTTGCTTATATTTCGAAAGATCGTCCTCCCGTCGAGTTAATTGAAACTGTGACGGCCATACTGGAAGGGAAACCACTCAACAAACCTCGGGAGCTCATGGTCTCACAGCCGCTCTTGTCAGACCGTGAAGTGCAGGTACTTGGCTTACTTGTAAGAGGTTTGGATCGAAAGGAAATTGCTCAGGAACTGAAGATCAACGAAAAAACCGTCAGCACGTATCGAGCGAGACTACTTCAGAAGCTAGAGGCCAAGAATACGGTCGAGTTAATACGCTATGCGCTGGATGAGGGTTTAGTGGATTAGGACTGGTCCTTCTTCTTTTAAGGGCGTGATTTTAACCGCATTGGGGACCCGTGGCAAACTCACTATCACGAACAACCGCAGCAACGGCTTACGAGACGCGGGAAAAATGCACACTCGCAGACTCAGTGAAGTGGGGAGAGTCCTTTTACCAGTGTCGAAGTGAGCTCTTTTCCGCTCGCGCCGGCCGGGTCAAGTTTTGGATTGTAGATAGTCACTTCAATACCCACTGCCCGCTTTGAGTCGGCGGCAATGCGCAGCACGGTGGCCAGCTCCGCCCACGACAATCCACCCTCCAAGCGGTAGTCCACCGCCGGCATGATGGCGTCGTCGAGTACATCCGCGTCGAGGTGAATCCAGAAACCGGCACTCGCGCCGTGCTCACGCGTGAGATGTCTCACCGCCTCCCGCGCGCTGGTTTCCGCGCCACGGTCGCGGACCCGTGCGAGGTCGAGCGCGAGCATCTCCGGAGGCAGCGCCTGGCTGCCGTATCTGGCCTGTTCCTCGGCATCGCGGAATGCGAATACCACACAGTCTTCATCACGAACGAGAGGGCGGCGTCCCTCTATATCGGTGAGAATCGCGGGACCACGACCGGTTACGAACGCCAGATCCATTGAGGCCACTTCCCCATTCGGATTGACTTCGGGTTGATAGAAGTCGGCATGTCCATCGATAAACAGGAGACCGTAACGTCCGTGCCGGCGCAATGCCAGCATACTACCCAACAATATCGAGCAATCACCACCCAGCACCACCGGAAACTCTCCATTGTCGAGCACGGAGCAAATGGCATCGGCCAGGCGAGTCGAATAATGATTGATCGACCGATCGTTGAGGGTCAGCGTAACGGGATCGCGATCCGCGCTATACGGCGGAGCCTCGACGCGCGCAGCGTGGCGAGCGTTCAGCTGTTCGGCCAGTCCATTGGCCAGCAACGTATACGGGAGCGTTTCGACCCCGGTAGGCTTCAGGCCGAGAATCGACGGTGCCTCAACGATCGCAAGTCTTTGCATCCTGTGCGCTTCCCTGTGGCCCGTGTTTTGGTGCGATCGCGTTAGACAAAGCTGCGACGAATGTTCGCAGTGTCGATCCATCGCTTAGGCCGTGATCCGGATTCAGCTCGCATACGGTAAGCCACCGAAAGCTCTCCGTATCACCCAAGTGTGTACGTCAATGCCCACATCGCGGAGGCGCTCCAGCAACCCGGCAGCGCGCAGCGCCGTCGGAGCACGTTCCTGCCCCGGTGCGTAGGCGCCGGCACTACTCGGTGCACCGACGACAGAGAGGCGAGGCCTGCTCTCTGAACGTTTCTCGCCAGGTGCGTGTCCGTCCATTGCACGTTCTCTGGTGTGGTGATCAAGGGATCAGACGATGGCGCGGTCACTCATCCCACCCGGCAGATAGCCGGATGATCAGGCAGCTAACCGTGCCTCAAACGATTCTAATGGGCGCGTCCGATACTCGGCATACCGCACGTCGTACAGGCACACAGAAAAACACGCCACTCAGATCTGCCCGTTGCGTAGACAGATCGACCGGCTGTTCCTTATGACTTGTGGCAGCGTGGACAGATGCAGTATGTGTTCGGGTGGTATCCATTCGAGTACGATATTGCCGCTCTTGTTGCCTAGCGACTGGGATAATCCCGAGCCACGATGACAATATAAGTACCTAATTAATATAATTAAGATGCGATGCTACGGGGTCTTTCTTTCGATGCGCTTGATGCATTTATGGCCGAGCAGAACTGCGTGTACTCGTACGTCATGGCCTACAAAGCTGTAGGTAAACTAACTTATCT
>DASTQY010000186.1:0-3761 GCA_035761525.1 Nitrospira sp.
TAACTTTCAAGATGCCAATAAAAAGGCCGTCAAATACTGGAGAGATATCGGAACGCTCGACGCCTACTGGGAGGCCAATCTCGATCTCGTGGCGGTGGACCCCCTATTCAACCTCTACGACCAGCAATGGCCCATTCGCACCTACCAGGGACAGTTTCCGCCGGCGAAGTTTGTCTTCGCCCAGGATTACCAGGGAGGGCGCATGGGGGTGGCGTTAGACTCAATCGTCTGCGGAGGCTGCATTATTTCAGGAGGGCGAGTGCAAACCAGCGTGTTGTCGCCTAACGTGCGTGTCCAGGACCACGCGGACGTGCGAGAATCCGTGATTATGGAGAATGTGGTGATCGGTGAACACTGCCGGATCAAGCGCGCCATCATCGACAAGGACGTGGACATACCGCCTAAGACCGAGATCGGCTACGACCGCGCGGCCGATGCCCAACGCTTCCATGTGACCGACTCCGGGATCGTGGTCATTTCAAAAGGTATGAAACTGAATGCCTCCCTCGATTCATCCGGTTGATCTGATCATCGCCCTACGACAGAAACACCTCACCCCCGCCATCGTGTTCCTGACGTCGAGACGCGCCTGCGACGAGGCGATGGAGTCCTTCGAACACACGCAGTCCTTTTTGCCGCCGGCGCGGCAGGAGATGATCGGAAAGGTCCTGAGAGCCGTCATCGACCAATATCCGAGCATTGCCGAACATCCTTTGATTCCCACGGTCCAGCGGATCGGTGTCGCCGCACATCATGCCGGGCACCTGCCCTCCTGGAAGATTGCCGTCGAAGAATTGATGCGGAGCGGCTGTCTGGATGCGGTCTTCGCCACCACCACGCTGGCGGCCGGTGTTGATTTTCCTGCCCGGACGGTCGTGATCACGCAATCCAGCATTCGCAAGGCGAGGGACTTCACCGATCTGACTATTGGAGAGGTACAGCAGATCGCCGGACGGGCCGGCCGTAGGGGAAAAGACTTGGTCGGCTTTGCCGTCGTCACGCCGTCACCTTATATCGACCTGACCGTCCTTACCAAAGGGTTCACGGGCCACCCGGAAGCTATCAACAGCCAGTTTGTCATTAGCTATCCTATGGTATTGAATCTCCTGAAGGCCCATCCGCTCGATCAGATTCAGCCGATCCTTGCCAAGAGCTTCGCGCAGTTCCAACTGAACCAACGAGCCGAGGTGCTCGAACGGAAGCTCGACGAGTTGCACCGGCAGTTGGAGCCTTACGGCCCCCGTGTCTGCACTGACTGGATCTCGCAGTGGCAGCTATTCGATCATGTGCGCCGGCAGCGCGCTCATCGCACGCCGGTCAGAAGGCACGAACCGCCGGAGGTTGCCGCACGTTTTCATTTCCTGACGCCTGGACGCGTCGCAGGCCTCTCCAAGAGCCGGGGTGTGGTGCTCCGACAATATCGGAGCAAGGGGCAGAAAAGTCCTATGGTCACGCTGCTGCGTCCCGGCGGCGCCATCACCGAATGTCCTGCTGCGATCGTCACCGAGGTATTCGACCACATGCTGGATTGCGCCGAGACTCCGGTCTACCCGTGGTGCACAGCTGGGAGCATCGAATCCATGCTTCGCGATCTGGAAGAGCTGCCGCCGCGCCTCCCGGTGCTTCCCATTCTGGTACCAAAAGAAGAGCTGATTCCGGATTCAATCGTGCAAACATTGGGCGATTTCTCCTGCCCGACCTGTCCTTCCCGATCGGCCTGCCAGAAGGATCATGCCCACGCGTCAAAACTGCGTCAGGAACAGCACCGTCATATGAAAGCGATTCAAGCGCTCCGGACCAGCCTGTGGCATCGTTTTCAGGAAAAAATCGATGCATTGCAGCGTTTTGGTTATCTGTCGCCTACTGCCCACTTGACCGACACCGGTGAATGGGCCAGGCTCATTCGCATCGACCATTCGCTTTTGATTACCGAACTCGTCCGGGCTGACGCCTTCACCGGTGCCTCTCCGGCCCTCTTGGCTGCCGTCATGTCGAGCATCGCGCACGACGATGACCGGCCCGGGGCATTCCCCCGCATCAGTACCGGGCTCGCCTCGTTGCTCTCACAGGTGCGAAAACTGGCCGAGTCGCTCTCGGCTTATGAAGACCCTCCGCTTCTCAGGGCGGACATTGCCGCGGTTACCGAGCAATGGATCGGCGACCCGACCCTCACGTGGATCGGTCTCTGCAAGAAGACCACGATGGCCGAGGGCGATATTTATCGACTGCTTGCACGAACGCTCGAGTTTCTTTCACAACTCCACACCCTGAGGGACACGCACCCGGCGTTAGCTGATTGCGCATCGCAAGCGATTGCCAATTTGCGCCGAGGAGTCCTGGAGGAGTTGCCGTGACGCGAATGGATGTACTGGAAAATGTAGGCACCGCGCGTTTTGTTGTTCGGGCCTTCGATCTGCCGAAATCCACACTGAAGTCATGACCACCGACGAACTCGAACGTCTCCTTGTCCAACAGCCGCTCGGCGTTCTGCACCGTCTTGCCCGCGGCAGGGTGCACCGCCATTTTCGCGCTGGGAAACGCCGACTGATTGAGCTCTTGCTTCGTCATTCGGCTGAAAACCGGGCAGGCTTTGAATCGGACTTGCTGGCGCTCATTAGCGAGCGTGAAACGGGGCCTGCAATCCAACCTGCTCGGCACCAACTATCCGAACGCCCAAAGGCAGCACAGCCCGGGCGTCGGCTCCATTCAGCGCAGCATGAGCCGGATCATCACGAACCCGCGGCTTCGTTAGCCGCCTGGCTCGAAGGAATCGGCGTCCCTCCACCTCAACCGTTCGTTCCCGACCCCTGGCAGGAGGAGGCGCTGGCCAAGCTGCAAACCGGAGACGTGATCGTCAGCGTGCCGACAGGCAGCGGGAAAACGTATGTTGCGGTTGAAGCGGCAAGGCGTGCCATGGACGAAAACCGCACCGTCATTTACACATCACCGCTAAAGGCCCTTTCGAATACCAAGTACACTGAATTTTGCCGCATCTTCGGAGCAGAACGCGTCGGCATCTTGACGGGCGACCGTCGCGATAACGGGCAGGCTCCGCTCTTGATCATGACCACTGAAATTCTGCGCAACTTACTCTACGACGCGGCGGGTGGCGAGATCGACGTGCGGCTCGATACGCTCGGATTGGTCATCATGGATGAATCGCAATATCTAGCCGACCCGGAACGCGGAGTCGTCTGGGAAGAGACCATCATCTTTTGTCCGACGCAGGCGAGACTGTTGCTTCTCTCCGCCTCAATCGGTAATCCGCACGACATTGCGGACTGGCTCACGTCCATCCGTTCCACGCCTTGCCACTTGATTAAGCACAGTAAACGGACGGTGCCGTTGCGTGCCGGGTATCTGCACCCAGATGGCAAGCTTACGCCACTCTTCCGCACCATCGGGATACCCAACGGCCATCCGGTGCATTTGCATCCTGAAGCCAAACGACTCTTCGCCCGCTACGAAGACGAAACGATGCCGTCTGGCAGGCGCCGCTGAGTAGCTACCACCAACTTCCAGTCGAGAATATACTCGATGTGCCTCTTTGAATGGAGCGTGAGGGAAGGTGACTCTGCCTGAGTCAATGCCAGAAAAGCTGGAGTTGGGTTAGAAGGAGTAGCTAATGCCGAACGTCACGCCGTGACGGAAGCTTTGAAGCTCCGTGAGGGGAAACTCGTCTGAGCCGCCAATTGCATTGTGAAAGGTGACGGTTCCGTCGACAGTGCGGTTCCACCAGAGGCGATAACCGACATTCGCAT
>DASTQY010000187.1:0-12244 GCA_035761525.1 Nitrospira sp.
CTGCGTTTCACTAACTTGCGGAATTCCCGGTTCATTTCCCATCGTGCGATGAACCGCTGTTTCGTGCCAGAAAGCCGATACCAAATGTTCGGCAGTGAATAGAATTGGTGGTTGGCCCAGTAGAAGCCCTCTTGAAGTTGCTCAGGGGTCATCCGGCTGGGCTGAAACACGACGTGTTTGCCGTCGTACTTTGACCAATCACGGTCGAAAATCCGACCGGCATTGTTATACCGATCGAACAGTGCCGTGCCTGGCAACGGAGTCAGCACATTAAAGTAGGCGAGCTCCACCTGGTTTTTCTTCAGAAATTCGACGGCTCGTTCGAATACCGCCTCGTCGTCATTGTCGAACCCAAACACGATACCGGGATTCACCATGATGCCGTACTTGTGGAACATCTTAATTTCCTGGGAAAACTTCTGTACCCGATTGAACGGCTTATTCGTCTCATCTAAACAGTCTTCGTCGAGCGATTCCATTCCAACAAACACAGAGACACAGCCGCTTTCCGCAGCCAGCTTGACCATCTCTTCGTCGTCCCCCAAAAACAGGGTGGATTGACAGCCCCACTTGATCTTGAGCGGCTTCAGAGCGGTCCAGAGTTCCCGGCAGTACGCCCGGTTACTGTTGTGCAGGTCGTCGACGAACGCGACGATGCTTCCATCATCAAGTCCTATCCGGATTTTCAGAGCCGCGAGAAACGCATTCCAGAGCGGTTCGTCGCGGATCCGTTCAACTAATTCACTACGGATCCAACGTTGTACGTTCTGGAGTTCCGCGATGACCTCGGGGACCGGCCGGCGCCTCGTCGTCTTGCCGTTAAAGGGGGACACGCTGCAAAACTCACAGTCGAAGTGGCAGCCTCTCGTCGTAAAGCTGCATTGTCTGGTCATGTAGGAATCCGGACTCAATAATTCGACACGCGGGGCCTTATAGTGCTCGAGAGAAGGGAAGTTGGTCATCTTGTACACGCGCTGCATCATCCCCGCTTCATAATCGGCAACAAGGCGAGGCCACAAGTCCTCGGCCTCACCGCAGACAATGGCATCAGCATGCTGCAGGGCTTCGTCAGGACAATAGGTGGGATGGACTCCGCCCATCACGACGGTTTTCCCCCGTTTCCGGAATTCCTTTGCGATTTCGTAGGCTCGAGGCGCATAGCAGGTCATGATGGAGAGGCCGACCATGTCGCATGGATAGTCAAAATCGATGTCTTGAACGGCTTCATCGACCAGATCCACATCCCAGGAATCGGGGGTGTAGGCCGCAATGGTCGGCAGGCTCAGCTTCGGGAACCAGACGGCTCGCCGTTCGGAGGCCGTCAGATGGTATTGGCTATTGCGCGGATAAGGATCGACCAACAGGAGCCGCTTGCCTCGCGCGGGCTTCAGCAATTGCCCTTGTCGCATCGGTTGGATCAGTGCCATCGGTCGCTCCTCCACTCCTGTTATGAGTTACAAAATGTGTGTTGCGTGACCCTAGCGCGTCCCCACCGGCCGCAATGGCGGGAGATCTACATCTTGACCCTGGGGTTCCATGAGAGTTTGCGATTCCTCAGCGTCAGGCTTTTTGTCCAACGCGTCCTGTCTCTTTTGGCGTTCAATCAACGGCGCCAAACCGACGTCCTCGGGAGGAATCGGCGACCCGATCGTTCCACAAGCCACTGAGAAGTAGGCGGCGCATGCAAGGACGAGGACTTTCATTAGCTTAACATGCGCTCCAGTTCTTTTATCCGCTGCTCTACCTGGCCTCTAGCCGTGCCTCCGATTTGCGCTTTACGATCGATCGCTGCGTCCACGGTTAACCGGGCGAAGACACCGTTGTCAAAGCGCTCGGAAAACTGTCGCAACTCTTGCAAGGACAAAGACGAAAGCTCCAGACCCCGTTCCAGTGCTGTTCGTACGACGCGGCCGGTAATAGCGTGAGCTTCGCGGAATGGGATGCCTTTGTTTACTAGGTAATCCGCCAGTTCGGTGGCCAGGAGGCCACCACCTTGAACCGCCTGTTTGAGCGCCTCACGGTTCACTTTGAGCCGACGCACCAATTCCGTCAAGACCTCCAGCGACGCCGTGACTGTATCCAAGGCATCGAACACCGCCGGCTTATCCTCTTGCAGATCTCGATTATAACTCAAGGGGAGCGCCTTCATGGTCGTCAAGAGATTCATCAATTGGCCATAGACGCGGCCGGTCTTGCCCCGGACCAGCTCAGGCACATCCGGATTCTTTTTCTGCGGCATCATGCTGCTGCCTGTGCAAAAACCGTCCGGCAGATCGACGAACCGAAATTCCTGGGACGACCAAAGGATGAGCTCCTCGCTCATGCGCGACAGATGCATCATCGTAATCGACAGCGCAGCGGCAATTTCGATCATGAAGTCCCGGTCGGATACCGCATCCAGGCTGTTGGTGGTCACGCGTGGAAACCCTAGGAGCCCGGCCGTGTAGCGCCGGTCGACCGGATAGTTTGTGCCTGCCAGGGCGCCGGACCCCAGCGGCATCACGTTTAACCGCTTTTGCGCATCCTGAATCCGTCCCTTATCGCGTTCAAACATGTCGACGTACGCCAGCAGATGATGGGCAAATAGCACCGGCTGGGCCCGTTGAAGGTGCGTGTATCCGGGCATAGCCACCGCCCGGTTGGCCTTGGCCTTGGCCACAAGGACACGCTGGCAGTCTGCAATCCGTTCTGCGAAAAGCCCAAGCTGATGACGGAGATAGAGTCGAACGTCCAACGCCACTTGGTCGTTGCGACTGCGGCCCGTATGGAGTTTACCTCCCAATGGTCCGATCAGCTCTGTGAGCCGCCTCTCGACCGCCATGTGAATGTCCTCGTCATGGGGTACAAACCTGAATTTTCCCCGATCCAACTCGAGCTTGACCGCCTCGAGGGCACGCACGATCGTGCGGCTCTCCGTCTGAGTCAACACTCGTGCCTTCTCTAACGTCTTGCAATGGGCGATGCTGCCCTGAATATCCTCTGCGTACAGCCGGCGATCCACGGCGACCGAGCTCGTGAACGTTTCGACCAAGCGGTGAGTCGGTTCGCGAAATCGCCCGCTCCAAGCCTTGCCGTTGGCCAGTCCGTTCGCTCGCCGCTCTTTGGTCATCAGGACGAGGCCTTTTTGCGTTGCGCTCGGATCTTCAGCCGCAAGGCATTGAGGCGGATAAAGCCTTCGGCATCTTTCTGGTTGTACACCTCATCCTCTTCGAAGGTCGCAATGTCGAGACGATACAGTGAATGCTTTGATTTCCGTCCCGTCAAGGTGCAACTACCTTTATACAGCTTCACGCGAGCCGTGCCGGTGACGTCCTGTTGTGCCTCGTCGATCGCCTTCTGCACCATCTCACGCTCAGGGCTGAACCAATAACCGTTGTAAATCAGATCCGCAAAACGCGGGATCAGGCTGTCACGAAAATGCAGGACCTCTCGGTCCATCGTCAGGGATTCCAGCCCGCGATGCGCCACGTGTAGGATCGTGCCTCCCGGCGTCTCATAGACGCCGCGTGATTTCATGCCGACGTAACGGTTTTCAACCAAATCGATACGGCCGATCCCATGCGCACCGCCCAGCTTGTTGAGATGGCCCAGCAACGCAGCCGGAGTCATCTTTTTCCCGTCCACAGCAACAGGATTTCCGGCCTCATAATCAATCTCCACTTCCACCGGCTTACTCGGCGCCTTCTCCGCCGAGACCGTCATCTGGAAGATTTCCTCTGGTGGTGGCTCCCAGGGATCCTCAAGGATGCCGCCCTCATAGCTCACGTGGAACAAATTGAGGTCCATGCTATACGGCTTGGCCTTCGTCGCCGTAACCGGTATCCCGTGGCGCTCGGCGTACTCGATCAACTCGCGGCGGGAACGCATCTTCCACTCGCGCCAGGGAGCAATGATTTTCAAGCGGGGGGCCAGCGCCATATACGTCAATTCAAAGCGGACCTGGTCGTTTCCTTTTCCCGTCGCACCGTGGGCAACCGCCTCCGCCCCCTCTTTCATCGCGATTTCCGCCTGGCGGCGGGCGATCAGCGGACGGGCAATCGACGTGCCCAGCAGATACGAACCTTCATACATCGCGTTCCCGCGAAGCATTGGAAACACGTACTCCCTGACAAACGCTTCTCGCAGGTCCTCAATATAGATTTTCTTTACACCGAGTTTCTGGGCCTTGGCCTTCACGGCCTGCAGATCTTCGCCTTGGCCAAGATCGGCACAAAACGCGATGACCTCTGCCTCATACGTTTCCTGCAACCATTTCAAAATGACGGAGGTATCCAGCCCGCCGGAATAGGCCAGTACGACCTTCTTGATTCCACGGTTCATCGTTATCCTGGTCTCCTTTTTCCCAGCAGCTTCGTCAGGATGGCTTTCTGCATATGCAGGCGATTTTCAGCCTGATCGATAATCACCGACTGCTGACCGTCAAGCATTTCGGCCGTGATCTCTTCACCGCGGTGAGCCGGCAGACAGTGCATGACGATCGCGTCGGGCTTGGCTTTGGCGACGAGCCGGCTGTTCACCTGATACGGCGCAAGGACCTTCAACCGTCTGGCCTGTTCCCGCTCCCGGCCCATGCTAATCCAGACGTCGGCGTAGACTACGTCCGCTTCCTTCACCGCGACGTACGGGTCTTGGGCAACATCGATGGTCGCTCCGGTCTTGACGGCTTCAATTCTGGCTACATCGACCACGTGTTGGTCTGGCTGATAGCCGGATGGACAGCCGAGCGCAATGGTCATACCCATCTTGGCCACGGCCTCGATGAGAGAATTCGCCACATTATTGCCGTCTCCGACATAGGCGATCTTGATGCCCCGTAACCTTCCCTTCTTCTCTTTGATCGTCAGCAGATCGGACAAGGCCTGGCAGGGGTGGCTCAAGTCGGTGAGCCCGTTGATGACGGGCATGGTCGCCTCGCGGGCCCACTCCTCTACCGTCGCATGGTCGTAGGTCCGGATGACGATTCCATCGAGATAGCGGGACAACACACGCGCGGTGTCCGCCACACTTTCACCGCGCGATAGCTGAATGTCAGCCATCGGCAGCACTAACGCATGGCCCCCTAATTGGTTCATTCCTGCTTCAAACGAGACACGCGTTCTCGTGGAAGGCTTTTGAAACAACAAGCCGAGCGTTTTGCCTTGAAGCAGTCGGTGCGAGGTCCCTCGCTGTTGTTTGGCTTTGAGCACAGTGGCCAATGTCAACAGCCCTTCGATCTCGGCCCTGGACAGTGCGGCGACGTCCAACAAGTCCTTGACCGGCTTGGGTCTTCGCTCGGACGCTCGTGTCATGGGCTAAACGGCCTTAGTGCGACGCGGCCTGAGCCGCGTGACGGTCGAAGATCTGCGAGAGCACGTCGAGCAGACGATCGACTTCCGGTTGACTGATAATCAACGGTGGGACGAAACGGAGCACGTGGTCTCCGGTCGCGTTGATCAGGATGCCCCGTTTCAGGCAGTCGCTGACGACTGCTTTGGTGTCGATCTCGATTTCCATACCTTGCAGGAGGCCAAGCCCGCGTACGTCGCGCACGAGATGATGGCAATCCTTGCATTCCGACAAGCCTTTACTGAGGTATTCGCCCATGCGGTGAGCGTGATCGAGGACGCGACCATCGAGGAGCACACGGAAGACTGCGAGCGCTGCGGCGCACGCCAGCGGGTTGCCGCCGAACGTTGACGCATGCGAGCCGGGGCCGAACGCAGCCGCTGCAGACATCGTCGCGAGACAGGCCCCGATCGGGACGCCTCCACCAAGGCCTTTGGCAAGCGTCATGACATCCGGTTGAACCCCGAGCTGCTCGTACGCGAACAGGGTCCCAGTGCGCCCCATGCCGGTTTGCACTTCGTCGAAGATCAGGAGAATATCTTTTTGCGTGCACAGGTCACGAACCGCTTTGAGATAGTCGCGGCCGGCAACGTGGACACCTCCTTCTCCTTGAATCGGCTCCAGCATGATGGCTGCTGTGTTCTCAGTCACAGCCTCCTTCAACTCGGCCACGTGATTGAAGGGCACATAGGAAAAGCCCGGAAGAAGCGGTTCATACCCCTTCTGGACTTTTTCCTGACCAGTCGCCGTCAATGTCGCCATCGTGCGGCCATGGAACGATTGCTTCATCGTAATAATTTCAAAACGGCCGGCGCCATACTTGTCGTGTGAATATCGACGCGCCAGCTTGATCGCGGCTTCATTGGCTTCTGCCCCGCTATTGCAGAAAAACACCTTATCGGCGAACGAGTGGTCCACCAGCATTTGCGCCAGCTTCACTTGCGGTTCTGTGTAGTATAGATTTGAGGTGTGGAGAAGTTGCGCGGCTTGTTTTTGAATGGCATGAACCAGATCGGGATGTCCATACCCCAGAATATTGACGGCGATTCCTCCGACGAAATCGACGTATTCACGGCCCTCCAGGTCGTACACCTTTGTTCCCCGTCCTCGGACAATTGAGATCGGTTGACGGGTGTACGTCCCCATTAGATACTGTTCTGCGCTTTCCTTGAGCTCTTCGGTCGGCATGACAGACGTATCCCCTTGTAAAGTAAGGGAAGCTAGCACAGGAACGATGATGAAAGCAAATCAACCTTGAAACGACTGGCCCGGCGCCTTTCCAGCCCGTGCTCGCAGGACGATGTGGTAACCTCTGAGCGATGAAATTCTGTGCGCAGTGCCAGCAGCAGAATCAAGACGACGCGAATTTTTGCCATCAATGCGGCCAGGACCTCAGCGCTGAGAACGCTGGATCTTCCGTGTCCTCAACGGTTGCCCCAACGGCGTGGAGCCGCACCGATCATGAACGCTGGCGTGACTTTATCGGTCCGAATGCGGACCGTTACCTCGAACAGTTCAAGAAATTCGGCTCGGCGCAATCCCCCCGGTTCGCCTTAACCTGGAACTGGCCGGCCTTTCTGTTCATCTCATTTCTGTGGTTTCTCTATCGGAAGATGTATCTCTATGCGGCCGTGTACGCGATAGGGCCCATGGTTTCAACCTACCTGACGGGGGACATGACGAGCGGCATGGTCTGGAGCGTCGTAGCCGGAGCGACTGCGAATTATGTCTATTATTGGCATTGCCGTGAGCACATCGCGGCGATCAAACAACAAGCCTGGGCTGACCATTCGAAGCAGCATCTTGCCATGAAAGAAGCCGGCGGGGTGCAACCGTATGTCGTATGGGTGGGCGTCGTCTTCTATGCGCTGTTCTTCCTCACTATGTTTAAAATAGTTCAGGAAGGAGGGCTAGACGCTGATAAAGTTCCCACCAAAGCCAAGCCCGCCACTATGACAAGCGCCTAGCATACCGACAGGGGAACCAGAATCGGGCCAAGTCAACGGCGTCGCTGCCACGACATCCAGGCCTGAAACCAACTCCAGTCTTGCTCGTATGCAGCACCGCCCGAATCGGCCGACTCCTGCTTCTGTTCCAGTTGGGTGTAGGTGCGGGGCCAGTTTTTCTGCCACCAGCTCTTGAGTTCATCGGGACCATAGCCCTGCCCGCCCTGGCTTAGAATACCTGCCGCAGTACACAGTGGCGCGACAAGCGACCAGTAGCGGTCCTTCCCAAGACCGAGACTACGAAAATGTTCCCGCAACAAGAACACCACCCAGAGTTCTGCACTATGTTTCTTGTTGTGCTTAAAGGGTTGAGTCTGACGCAAGGGGACAGGATCGAATGCCTTGACGATCGAAGTGTAGTCCGGTCCACCATAACTACCCGCCGCTTCCGCTATGCCTTCGACGATGTTCGATAATTCCAACTCCGCCACCGGGGAAGCGCTGATGTTCTGACCGGGGGATGCCTCCGAAATCGGGCTTGGAGTGGTGAGCAACTCGATTAACGGCTTCAGTTCCCGCAGACGGGCGGCAGCGGCCTTGAGTATGTGTTCCGATTCCAGCCAGTAGTCGCTATCGCTTTTGGTCAGGCGCTCGCGACCGGCCGGCGGCAACACCGTCGGCACCCAATAGCGCATGAGGACAAAGAGAATGTAATCCACTTGACCTCCGACATGCGCAATGCGGTCAAGAAGACCGTCGGCACCCGCTGCCTTGAAAAACGATTGCGCGCGGTCAGCCACCTGCAACTTTTCGCCCAGGCGTACCCACCAGGCTTCAACCGCGCGCCATGGACCGTTGGGCAACGGAATCGTACTCATCGAAGGGCAATCCGGTGAAATCGTGCGGCATGGTACTGCCGCAATAGCTCGAAAGCAACGCTTGACTTGAAGTCCTGTTCCAGTATTCTTTGTCTCACACGCTGACTCACTTGCTTGGAGGGAATGGATGGGCCGACTAATCCTCTTGCGTCATGGCGAATCGCAGTGGAATCTCGAGAACCGGTTTACGGGGTGGGTCGACGTCCCGCTCTCAGCACGAGGGATACAGGAAGCGAAAAACGCCGGCGACAAGCTCCGTCCCTTCCGCTTCGACCGTGCCTTCACGTCCGTCTTGCAGCGAGCCAACGAAACGCTTCGCCTGGCACTCGAGGTGATCGGCCAAACGACGATCCCGACGGAAAAGGACAAGGCCTTGAACGAGCGGATGTACGGCGAACTGCAAGGATTGAACAAGGCGGAAACTGCACAAAAATACGGGGAGGACCAAGTGAAGATTTGGCGGCGGAGCTATGACGTCCGGCCGCCAGGAGGAGAAAGTCTCAAAGACACCGCCGAGCGTGTCTTGCCCTATTACGAGAAAGCCATCAAGCCGCATGTCCTGGCGGGCGAGACCATTCTCATTGCCGCACACGGCAATAGCCTGCGCGCCCTCGTCATGGAGCTGGAACGGCTCTCGAAGGAGCAGGTCCTGGAATTGAACATTCCAACTGGCGCACCACTGCTCTACGAGTTGAGCCCGAATGGAACCGTCACTAACCACCGCTATTTGTAACCGCCTCGCATGCAAGTCTCCGCCTGACCCAGCTCGCCGCCCCGCATCGACACCCGATCGTGCGAGCGCGTACAATGCGTCCTATGCCACAGGCTTCTTCCTCCCATCCGCCGCTGTCCCGGTTGGATGATGCCACCGAACAGCTCCAAACACGCCTTCTCCGCCAGGTCGGTCAGACGATCAACGACTATGGATTGATCGAAGCAGGCGATAAGGTGATGGTCTGTGTGTCCGGGGGAAAGGACAGTTACGGGTTACTGGACCTCTTACTGACGCTTCAACGTCGGGCGCCTATTCATTTCGACTTGATCGCGGTCAGCCTGGATCAGAAACAACCCGGGTATCCCGCCCATGTCCTGCCCGAGTATCTGAGGTCCGCAGGCGTTCCCTTCCACATTGAAGAACGTGATACGTATTCCATCGTCAAACGGCTCATTCCCGAGGGACAAACCACCTGCTCGTTGTGTTCCCGGCTTCGCCGAGGTCATCTCTACCGCATCGCCACGGAACGAGGGGCCACGAAAATCGCGCTGGGACATCATCGTGATGACATTCTCGAAACGCTGTTGTTGAATCTTCTATTCACCGGGAAGCTCAAAGCCATGCCGCCGAAGCTCCGTTCCAAAGACGGTCGGCATCTGGTCATTCGTCCGCTCGCCGCCGTCCGGGAAGCGGATCTGATCCGGTACGCGGAACTGCGCGCGTTCCCCATCATTCCCTGCGATCTGTGCGGGTCACAAGAAAACCTCAAACGCAAACAGGCGAAAGCATTCTTGCTGGAATGGGAACGTCTTGCCCCGGGCTGCACGGATAGCATGTTCGCCGCATTGTCCAACATCGCTCCGTCGCTGCTGATGGATCAACGGCTGTTCGATTTTCGGGTCTTGCGCCGCGACGAGTCGGCGGCCGGCGACGAAGACGCTTGGTTGGATGAGGGCAACGGCTAGGTCTTAAGCTTGCTCGAAAAGCGTGTGCGGAACTTCATCACCTTTGGCCCGACAACGGCGGTACAGTAGCCTTGAAAGGGATTCCGAGCGAAATATTCCTGGTGGTACGGCTCGGCTTCATACCATGCCGGAGCAGCGACCACTTCTGTCACAATCGGGCTGGGATAGACCCGCTCGTTGGTGAGTAATGCGATCACGTCTTCCGCAATTCGCTTCTGCTCAGGGGTGTGGTAAAAGACCGCCGACCGGTACTGGGTGCCGATGTCATGCCCTTGACGGTTGAGCGTCGTCGGATCATGAATCACGAAGAACGCCTCCAGCAACTCTCGATAACTGACGATGGCCGGATCGAACGAAATGCGGACCGCTTCCGCATGACCGGTACGTCCGCCGCACACGGCCTCATAGGTAGGGCTCTCTTGATGGCCCCCTGTATAGCCGGACTCCACGGAGTTGACACCTCGCATCTGGTCGTAGACCGCTTCCAGACACCAGAAGCATCCGCCCGCCAGTGTCGCAACCTCTTCCTTCATGACTCCCTGCTGTGCAAATTGATCGGTCGTGAACGATACGTCATGGAGACGCCTCGTCCTTATATCACATGAAACAAAAGGCCTGCGAGCAGAGACCACGGGGGGGGAATTGAGAGCGGAGCAGTGGTAGTGCTGTCTAACCGGCTTTCAGATCCGCGATGACTTGCTTCAACTTGGCCCGTTCATCCGGCCGCATAGCCACGAATTGAAGCCCAAATGTCCTGCCCTGGACCCATCGCACTTGCGCCTCCTCAATGCGCAGTGGCCAGCTGAGACCGGGTGCGTAGATCCGGCATTCGAATGAACCATTCGGCACCACGGGGCAATCGGTTTCTATTCGGCAGCCGCCATCTGACAGATCCAGTGTTTTCCCATGACCCTCACGTTGCCCACCCGAAAACGTGCTGCGAAATTGCGCGGTCAGCCTCGGATGCGCCCTTTTTTCCTTCACGCGAGGTTTCTTGACTAACTGGGATCGCAACGGCATCGATGTGTCCTCTCAAAATGACGAACCCCGACGGCTCTCACGACGAGCATGCGACGGGGTGACTCACGTCCTTGAGTCGTGACTATTTTCTTTTCAACAGAACGTGTCCGCGACGATTGAGCTGATAGCAGGATTCATCATGTTCGAGGCAAAATGGGCGTTCCTTACCATAGGACACGATGCCGATCTGTTTGCTACTGAGACCTATTTCAGTGAGGTAATTGCGGGCGCTCTTCGATCGTTTGTCCCCGAGTACGATGTTGTAATCAGTCGTCCCCCGTTCATCGCAGTGGCCCTCAACCTTCAACACCGCCCCCGGGTGCTCTTTCAACCACTTGGCGTTGTGATTGAGTGCCTCCATCCCGGAATCCGACAGCGTCCACTGATCAAACCCAAAGAAGACATCCTTCAGACCGGCCTCCACGGCGGCTTGCTCCTCTTTCGACAATTCCGCACGATGGCGCATACCACCCGTGGCCGGTGAGACGGAGGCGATGCCGCCACCGTGAGAAAGGTATTCATCCGATGGATTCTGGGAAAATCCGCTCAACTCGTTGCGAAGGCCGCCTTGACTCATACCCGGGAAATCGGGATTGACGCCTTGGCCATGCCATCCTGAGCCATTGGTTGAACCGGCCATTTCACCACCTTCTGACTGTAACCATTTCATCCCGCATCCAGCCGTACCGAGCACGGTCAGACCCAAAGCTGCTACTAGAACGCTCTTACTTAGACTGGCCTTCATGGTGTTTCCCCCATCCCTGTTGTGGCAGTTTACTTACTGGAACAACTATAGCACCGGATTTACAAGGGAGGTTTCAACAGGAAGAGACGTGCGAAGGCATGAATTATATGAGGTTTTTTGACAGGGGCCGTAGACGAGGCCTACAGGGCAGAACTGGTGCTTTACACAACCGCTAGAACTGCGCCGAACGCCGATCCGCCCAACGCACGGGACGCATGACCGTACCCAAGGCTGCGACCGCGCAGATCATGGCCAGCATGAGCAAACCCATCATCAAGAAGAATGCGGCCCTTACGTCATGGAGGATAACATGATTCATCAAATTTTCCCTCCTTGTTGAATCGGTTCTTACCCGCTTTGCCAGCCACAACGGCAGAGCCACCGGGCCATGGGATCAATTTTGGTCAACCAGCATCCGCAACAGGGGCAGTGCCTTGTCCATACTTGCCTTCTGCCACGATCAAGGCATCCGGTTGGTTTCCCATCGGGATGTCTCATCAGACCTTGTCCATAGAATACCACTTTCGAACTCCTCTGGTCTTCTCCAACCTTGTTTTAGCCTACAACGGGAAAGGTCAAAAATCCATGCAGCTTAAGTGGGGAGGGGGCGGAGCCAGCCCGCGATTACTGCGGCTAAGTACTTGAAGTGA
>DASTQY010000188.1:0-14174 GCA_035761525.1 Nitrospira sp.
CCGACCGTCTTGCCGCCCTCACGCACGGCAAAGCGCAGGCCCTGGTCCATCGCGATCGGGCTGATCAATTCAGCCGTCACGCTCACGTTGTCGCCCGGCATCACCATCTCCACTCCCGGATTCAACGACACCACGCCCGTCACGTCGGTGGTCCGGAAATAGAACTGCGGCCGATACCCGTTGAAAAACGGCGTATGGCGGCCCCCTTCTTCCTTCGTCAGCACGTAGATCTCCGCCTTGAACTTCGTGTGGGGGGTAATGCTCTTGGGTTTCGCCAGCACCATGCCCCGCTCCACATCTTCCTTTTTGGTTCCCCGCAACAGCACGCCCACATTGTCGCCGGCCTGCCCTTCATCGAGCACCTTGCGAAACATTTCAACGCCGGTGACGACGGTGGCCTGATTCGGCCGCAGCCCCACGATCTCGATTTCATCGCCGACTTTCACGATGCCTCGCTCACAGCGCCCCGTCACCACCGTGCCCCGGCCGCTGATCGTGAAGACGTCTTCGATCGGCATCAAAAACGGCTTATCAATGGGGCGTTGAGGAGTCGGGATGTAGCTATCCACGGCCTCCAACAACTTGAGAATCGAGGGCACTCCCAAGGGGCCCTGATCGCCTTCGATGGCTTTTAACGCACTGCCCTGGATGATCGGCGTCTTGTCCCCCGGGAAGCCATACTTGGCCAACAGCTCCCGCACTTCCAGCTCCACCAGGTCCAACAGTTCCTTGTCGTCGATCTTGTCGGCCTTGTTTAAAAACACCACGATGTAGGGCACCCCCACCTGGCGGGCCAACAGGATGTGCTCCCGCGTCTGGGGCATCGGGCCATCGGCGGCACTCACCACCAAAATCGCCCCGTCCATCTGCGCCGCCCCCGTGATCATGTTCTTCACGTAGTCCGCGTGCCCCGGGCAGTCCACGTGCGCATAGTGGCGCTTATCGGTTTCGTATTCCACGTGGCTAATCGCAATCGTCATGATCTTGGTGGCATCGCGGCGCCCCTGACTCTCGCTCGCCTTCGCCACTTCGTCGTAGCTGATAAACTTCGCCATCCCCTTATCCGCGCTGATCTTCGTCAAGGCCGCCGTCAACGTGGTCTTCCCATGGTCCACGTGCCCGATCGTCCCGATATTCACATGCGGCTTCTTGCGCTCATATTTCGCCTTCGCCATACCTCAACTCCTTCTCAGCAAGTGTCGTCAGTCGGATCAGCCGTTACTCGCCACGGTACTTGGCAATAATGGCTTCTGAAATCTGTTTAGGCACCTGTTCGTATCGATCGAATTCCATACTGTATGTGGCGCGACCCTGCGTGCGGGAACGAAGGTCCGTCGCATAGCCGAACATTTCCATGAGCGGCACCGACGCTTCGATCGCCTGAGCACCGGCACGCACCTTCATGCCTTGAACCTTGCCGCGTCTGCCGTTGAGGTTACCGATGACATCGCCCATGAATTCCTGAGGTACGAGCACCTCGACTTTCATGATCGGCTCGAGAAGCACTGCATCAGCCTTCTTGCAGGCATCGGAAAATCCCATCGACGCAGCGATCTTGAAGGCCATTTCGTTCGAGTCGACCTCGTGGTACGACCCGTCAATGACGGTCACCTTGATATCGCGCAACGGATAGCCGGCAATCACGCCGTTCTCCATACGCTCTTTCACGCCTTTTTCGATCGCCGGGATGTATTCCTTGGGGATAGCCCCTCCTACGACCTTGTTGACAAATTCCAACCCCTTACCAGACTCCGATGGCTCGACCGTCATCACCACGTGACCATACTGGCCGCGACCGCCGGTCTGCTTGATGTACTTCGATTCTGCTTCGGCTTTTCGCCGGATGGTTTCGCGGAAAGCAACTTCGGGCTTGCCCACGTTCGCTTCGACTTTGAATTCTCGCAGCAGCCGGTCCACGATGATTTCCAGGTGCAATTCACCCATCCCCGCAATGATGGTTTGCGCCGTTTCTTCATCAGTGCGCACCCGGAAGGACGGGTCTTCCTGGGCCAGCTTTTGCAGAGCAAAGCCCATCTTTTCTTGATCCTGCTTGGTCTTCGGTTCAATGGCCATGGCAATGACCGGCTCCGGAAACTTCATCACTTCGAGCAGGACAGGCTGCTTTTCATCGGCCAACGTGTCACCGGTGGTGGCGCCCTTCAGCCCGACCGCAGCCACAATGTCACCCGCATGGGCAGCATCAATTTCTTCACGTTTGTTCGCATGCATTTTCAGCAGGCGACCAATGCGATCCTTCGTGCCCTTTGTCACGTTCAGGACCGGCGTTCCGGTTTTCAACGTCCCGGAGTACACCCGGAAATAGGTGAGCTGGCCAGCAAATGGATCGGACATGATTTTGAATGCCAAGGCGGAAAACGGCTCGGTATCTGCAGGCTTCCGTTCCAGTTCTTTGTTCGTATTGGGATCGATGCCTTTAACGGCGGGGATATCCAGAGGGGAGGGCAGAAAATCCACAACCCCGTCAAGCAGCTGCTGCACGCCCTTGTTCTTAAAGGCCGATCCGCAGAGCACGGGAGTGATCTTCAGCGCGATCGCGCCCGCCCGTACCACCCGCCGAACCTCCTCTTCGGTCAACGATTGACCGTTCAAGTACTTTTCCATGACCTGGTCGTCGAATTCGGCCACCGATTCGAGCATTTTCTCGCGGTATTCTTTGGCTTTCTCGGCGAGATCGGCCGGGATCTCCTCGACCTTGTATTTCGCTCCGAGGGTTTCGTCGTCGTACACGTACGCCTTCATCGTGATCAGATCGATAGAGCCCCGGTATTCCGTTTCCCGGCCGATCGGAATCTGAATCGGCACGGGGTTCGCGCCCAAACGGTCGATGATGGTCTGCACGCTGAAGTAAAAATCTGCCCCGATACGATCCATCTTGTTCATGAATGCGATACGAGGCACCTGGTACTTGTCCGCCTGCCGCCAGACCGTTTCGGACTGCGGCTCGACGCCTTGGACCGAGTCGAACACGGCGACGGCCCCGTCCAGGACGCGCAACGACCGTTCGACCTCGATCGTAAAGTCGACGTGACCCGGTGTATCAATGATATTGATGCGGTGGTCTTTCCAAAAACAGGTCGTCGCGGCGGCGGTAATCGTGATCCCGCGCTCCCGTTCCTGTTCCATCCAGTCCATCGTGGCTGCACCCTCATGGACCTCGCCCATCTTGTGCGTCATCCCGGTGTAATAGAGGATGCGCTCCGTCGTCGTCGTTTTTCCGGCGTCGATGTGCGCCATGATGCCGATGTTTCTGGTTCGCTCCAGTGGTGCTTGCCTTGCCATGTTATCCCTTTAAAAACACACGTGCTGCAGGATGAGCCGAAACACCGCTGCGATTCAGGGGCACCCGCGTCTGCGGATCGCAGCACGGCTCAACTGCAGCACGAAACGACGTTACCAGCGATAGTGCGCGAAGGCCTTGTTCGCCTCCGCCATCCGATGCACGTCTTCCCGTTTCTTGACCGCGGCCCCTGTATTGTTCGACGCGTCCAACAGCTCGGCCGCGAGCTTTTCCCGCATGCTCTTGCCGCCCCGCGTCCTCGCATACTCTGACAACCACCGAAGGGCGAGAGACATCCGGCGCGCCGGACGAATTTCGACCGGCACTTGGTACGAAGCACCGCCGACTCGGCGGGATTTCACTTCGACGATCGGTTTCACGTTGTCGATAGCCGACCGAAATACTTTCAGTGGATCTCCCCCGGTTTTTTCCTGAATGACGTCGAAGGCACCGTAACAAATCCGCTCAGCCGTACTCTTCTTGCCGCCTTCCATGAGGATGTTGAGAAACTTCCCCACAATTTTATCGCGGTATCGAACATCTGGCAGCGGCTCTCTCTGTCCTAAAAATCTGCTTCGTGGCATAGTTGATTACTTTCGTGAGCCTAGTAAAGTGGGGCCTTATTTCGGACGCTTGGCGCCATATTTGGAGCGGCCCTGCTTCCGATCAGCAACCCCGACGGCATCGAGCGCGCCTCGCACAATGTGATAGCGCACGCCCGGCAAGTCCTTGACGCGGCCACCGCGAACCAGCACGATTGAATGTTCCTGTAAGTTATGCCCGACGCCGGGAATGTAGGTCGTAACCTCCATTCCGTTGGTCAATCGTACGCGTGCCACTTTGCGAAGCGCGGAATTCGGCTTCTTCGGTGTCGATGTGTATACGCGCAGGCAGACGCCTCGTTTTTGCGGACAAGACTTGAGCGCCGGACTTTTGGTTTTGGCGTGGGCCAATTGACGGCCCTTTCTCACTAACTGATTGATCGTTGGCATCGTTCCTGTCTTTCAGCTTCAACGCGATAGGTTCCTGACAGCCCCTTCAAGGGCAAAGCCCGCGGATTATAGTGATGCCCGCGGGCGCTGTCAAGCGACGAAACCCCTGACCGGTTACCCGCCTGCACCTTCGCCGGTCGCTGCAGCCGCCCCTTCACGCGGGAGCGCAGCAGGCTCAGTCGAACCGACTACAACCGGCTCAGGCTTCGGGCTGATGACGAAGGTGTCGCGATATTCCTCAAACCCGCTGCCCGCAGGGATGAGGCGACCGACGATCACGTTCTCCTTCAATCCGAGAAGATTGTCCTCTCTGCCATTGATTGCCGCCTCGGTCAGCACACGGGTAGTCTCCTGGAATGACGCCGCAGAGATGAAACTGTCGGTCGTCAGTGCCGCCTTCGTGATGCCAAGGAGAACGGGTTTGCCGAGCGCCGGCTTTCCGTCCTTCTTCAACACGCGATCATTTTCTTCTTCAAATAGCATCTTGCTGACCTGACTGCCCGGCAAGAACTCCGTGTCGCCGGGATCTTCAATCCGCACCTTGCGCAGCATTTGACGCACGATGATCTCAATGTGCTTGTCGTTGATCGACACACCCTGGAGGCGGTAGACGTCCTGCACTTCGTCGACCAGGTACTTTTGCAGTTCGTTGGGTCCGAGCACGTCGAGAATGTCGTGCGGATTCGCGGAGCCGTCCATCAACGGCTCTCCGGCCCGCACCCAATCGCCCTCGTGCACGTTGACGTGCTTCCCCTTGGGAATGAAATACTCTTTGACGTCGCCCATTTTGTTGTCGACCAGGACCTTGCGTTGACCTTTGACGAATCCACCGTACGACACTTCGCCGTCGATTTCGCTGATGACGGCCTGTTCTTTCGGCTTTCTCGCCTCGAATAACTCGGCCACACGCGGCAAACCGCCGGTGATGTCCTTCGTCTTGGTCGTTTCCCTGGGAATCTTCGCCAGCACATCCCCCGGATGGACGGCCGCGCCCTTCTCGACAAAGATGTGTGCGCCAACGGGCAACAGATAGCGGGCCACGGTGTTGCTGCCGCCCGATACCTTTGCCGTTTTTCCGCCTTCGTCCTTGATCGACACGCGAGGACGCAGCGTCGCGCCTGAATGCTCGATGATGACCTTGCGTGAGAGACCCGTCACCTCATCGAACTCCTCCTTCATGGTGACGCCCTCGACGATGTCGCCGTAAGCCACTTTCCCGCCGACTTCGGTCAAAATCGTCAGTGAGTACGGGTCCCATTCGACGAGCTTCTGCGCGAGTTCAACGCGGTCTCCATCCTTGATCTTGATCTTGGCGCCGTAGACAACCGGGTACTTCTCGCGCTCGCGGCCGTTTTCGTCCACGATGGCGATTTTCGCGTTGCGGTTCATCACGACCCATTCATTTTCCTTGTTACGCACGGCAATGCCGGCGTTGTGCACGTCCGCATTCTTCTTCGCGTCAAAGCTCATGAACTTCATGCGTCCGGCATGTTTGGCTTCCAAGACGGTTTGTTCCACGACCTTGCTCGCCGTACCACCGATATGGAATGTTCGCATCGTCAGCTGGGTACCCGGCTCGCCGATAGATTGCGCAGCAATGACACCGACCGGCTCACCTTTCTCGACGAGACGCCCGCGCGCCAGATCGCGCCCATAGCAAGCCCGGCAGACGCCACGACGGGACTGGCACGTCAGCACGGACCGGATCTTGACCCGATCCACCGCGGCTTCGACCACATCCTTCGTGCGCTCTTCGGTGATCTCCTCATTGAAGGAGACAATCACCTCACCCGTGACCGGATCACGGATGTCCTCAGCGGCCAAACGTCCCAGGATACGCTCTTCGATAGGCTGGATGATTTCCCCACCTTCGACCAATGCGCTGACAAAAATGCCGTCCGTCGTCCCGCAATCGATTTCACTGATGATGACATCCTGAGCAATGTCGACCAGCCGGCGAGTGAGATAGCCCGAGTTCGCCGTCTTCAGTGCGGTGTCGGCCAACCCTTTGCGGGCGCCGTGCGTAGAGATGAAGTATTGCAACACGGTCAAGCCTTCACGGAAATTCGCCGTAATCGGCGTCTCAATGATTTCGCCTGACGGCTTAGCCATCAGTCCGCGCATACCGCCCAACTGGCGAATCTGCTGGGAACTGCCTCGCGCTCCCGAGTCGGCCATCATGAAGATGGGGTTGAAGGCTTCATCCTTGTTCGGATCTCCGCCAGCACCCAACTCCTTCATCATCTCACCCGCCACCTGCTCGGTGACGTGCGCCCAGATGTCGATGACCTTGTTGTAGCGTTCTCCGTTGGTAATCAATCCTTCGGCATACTGCCGTTCAATCTCGTTGACTTCCCGCTGCGCCTTGCCGATCAGTTCTTCCTTCTTACTGGGGATATGCATATTGTCGATGCAGATCGAAACGCCGGCGCGAGTCGCATAGGTGAAGCCGGCGTCCTTGATTTTGTCCAAGAACATGACGGTTTCCCGATGCCCTGACTGACGATAGACAGAGTCGATGAGCTTGGTCACTTCCTTCTTCGTCATTAATTTATTGGCATACGCGAACGGCATCCCCGCAGGCAACACCTCGGAGAGTATGACGCGGCCGACCGTTGTTTGAACCAGGTTCCCCTCGATGCGAACCTTGATGCGGGCGTGCTCCTCCACTTCTCGCGCGTCGAATGCAATCCGCACTTCCTCGGTGGAGCCGAAGACCTTGCCCTCGCCCTTGACCCCTACCCGCTCTTTGGTCAACCAGTAGCACCCCAGCACCATATCCTGCGACGGCACGGCAATAGGCTTGCCGTTTGCCGGCGAGAGAATGTTGTTGATCGACATCATCAATACCCGCGCTTCAACCTGCGCTTCCACGGACAACGGCACATGCACGGCCATCTGATCGCCGTCGAAGTCGGCATTGAACGCCGCACAGACCAGGGGATGCAACCGAATGGCTTTGCCTTCTACCAGCACGGGATCGAAGGCTTGGATGCCCAATCGATGGAGCGTCGGCGCACGATTGAGCAACACGGGGTGCTCACGAATCACTTCGTCGAGCACATCCCAGACTTCCGGTCGCTCTTTCTCAACCAAACGCTTGGCGCTCTTGATCGTCGTCGCAGCACCGCGCTCTTCCAATTTGTGGAAGATGAACGGCTTGAACAGTTCCAGCGCCATCTTCTTCGGAAGACCGCATTGATGCAGCCGTAGCTCTGGACCGACCACGATGACCGTGCGGCCGGAATAGTCCACGCGTTTACCGAGAAGATTTTGACGGAACCGCCCTTGCTTTCCTTTGAGCATGTCGCTCAAGGACTTGAGCGGACGCTTGTTGGGTCCACGAATCGCCCGGCCACGCCGACCGTTGTCGAACAACGCATCGACCGCTTCCTGTAACATGCGCATTTCATTTCGGATAATGACGCCCGGTGCCTTCAACTCCATCAGACGCTTCAACCGGTTGTTCCGGTTGATGACGCGCCGATACAGATCGTTCAAGTCCGATGTCGCAAAGCGGCCGCCGTCCAGCGGGACGAGCGGACGTAATTCCGGCGGCAGAACCGGGATCACATCCATGATCATCCACTCGGGCTTGTTGCCGGACTTGCGGAAGGCTTCGATGACTTTCAGCTGTTTCGCAAATTTTTTCTTCATCGCCGCGGAAGTGGACACCTTGGCTTTCGCCTTGATCTCATCCCACTTCGAGTTGATGTCGATCTTCCGCAGCAGCTCGCGGATCGCATCAGCACCGATGCCGACTTTATAGGCATTGGGGGCATACTCGGACTGCAGCTGGCGCAGCTTCTCCTCGGTCACCAGGTCCTTCTCCGTCAAATCCGTCTGCCCGGCATCAACGCATACGTAGCTTTCGAAATAGAGAATTTTCTCGAGCTGCTTCAGGCTCATGTCGAGTAACGTTCCGATGCGGCTCGGTACCCCTTTTAAAAACCAGATATGGGCCACCGGCGCGGCCAGTTCGATATGACCCATCCGCTCGCGGCGGACTTTTGACTGAATGACTTCCACCCCGCACTTGTCGCAGACGATGCCGCGATGTTTCATCCGCTTATACTTACCGCAATTGCATTCCCAGTCCTTAATGGGACCGAAGATCTTGGCGCAGAACAAACCGTCCTTTTCCGGCTTAAACGATCGATAATTGATCGTTTCCGGCTTCTTCACTTCGCCGTAAGACCAGGATCGGATTTTTTCCGGCGATGCAATGCGAATGCGCATTGAATCGAACGAGACCGAATCCCGCGGCTTTTCAAATAATGTGTATACGCCTTCCAAAGTAGTGACCTCCTCTGATACCGGCAGTGCCGGCTCAAGTGGTTAGTCTTGCGTCTTCACCAACTCGACGTCCAATCCCAAACTCTGCAGCTCCTTGACCAAGACGTTGAACGACTCCGGCAATCCCGGCTCGAGGAACGGCTCGCCTTTCACGATCGCTTCATACATTCGCGATCGCCCGGGCACGTCGTCGGATTTCACCGTCAAAAATTCCTGCAGGGTGGAGGCGGCTCCATATGCCTGCAACGCCCACACTTCCATTTCGCCCAACCGCTGGCCGCCGAACTGAGCCTTGCCGCCCAACGGCTGCTGCGTAACGAGCGAATAAGGCCCGATCGATCGCGCGTGAATCTTGTCGTCGACCAGATGGTGGAGCTTCAACACATACATGTAGCCCACCGTCACCGGGCTGCCGAAGGCTTCACCCGTCCGCCCATCCATGAGCAGCGATTGTCCGCTGGTCGGTAGTTTGCCCTTTTTCAGCAGATCCTTGATTTCCTTTTCAGAGGCCCCATCGAACACCGGACTCGCCACTTTAATGCCAAGCGCTTTCGCCGCCCAACCCAAGTGCGTCTCCAAGATCTGTCCGACGTTCATGCGTGACGGAACGCCCAGCGGATTCAATACGATCTCCACCGGCGTCCCATCGGGCAAATATGGCATGTCCTCTTCGGGCAACACGCGTGACACGACGCCTTTGTTGCCGTGGCGGCCGGCCATTTTGTCGCCGACCTGAATTTTCCGCTTCATCGAGATGTAGACCTTCACGAGCTTGATGACGCCGGGCGGTAATTCGTCGCCCCGTTTCAATCGCCCGACTTTTTCGTCGTAAAGCGTCTGGAGAATTTCGACCTGTTCTTTGGCCCTGCGCTCGACATCCTCCAGTTCCTTTTGTTCGTCCGGATCGCTGAGAATGATGTAGCGAACGGACTCGTCGGAGAGGCGCTTCAAGATCTCAGCGGTGAGCTTGCCCTTCTTCTTCAGAATCACATCACCGCTCTCAGGATCCATCAGATCTCGCCCGACGACCTTGCCGAGCAACAGCTTTCGGACTTTCTTGGTCTTCTCTTCATCGATAATCCGAAGCTCCTCGTGATGGTCGCGCTGAAGCCGCATGGTATCTTCGCTCTCGATGCTCTTCGACCGTTCGTCCTTATCAAGGCCCTTTCGGGAAAAGATCTTCACGTCAACGACGATACCTTCTACCCCTGGCGGGACCGTCAAGGATGTGTCCTTAACGTCACCGGCTTTCTCACCGAAAATGGCGCGCAAGAGTTTTTCTTCCGGCGTGAGCTGCGTTTCGCCCTTGGGCGTGACCTTTCCGACCAGGATGTCGCCTGGTTTCACTTCGGCGCCGATGCGAATGATGCCGCTCTCGTCGAGATTGCGCAGTGCCTCTTCGCCGACGTTCGGAATATCACGCGTAATATCTTCCTTTCCAAGCTTGGTATCGCGGGCTTCGACTTCGAACTCTTCAATATGGATGGATGTGAACGCATCCTCTCGAACGAGTTTCTCACTGAGGAGAATGGCGTCTTCGAAGTTGTACCCGCCCCACGGCATGAACGCGACGAGGACGTTCTTCCCCAATGCTAATTCGCCTTGATCAATCGCCGGCCCGTCGGCAAGAACCTGCCCCTTCTTGACCGGTTGACCGATCCGCACGACCGGCGTCTGTGTGATGCAGGTATTCTGGTTGGATCGCTGAAACTTGATCAGATCGTACACATCCAAACCCGTATCGTTCCGTTTCCGCCCCTCCTTGCTGTCGGAGCGCACAACGATCCGCGTCGCATCAACGCTTTCGACGACGCCCGATCGCCTGGCCTGGACGACGTAGCCCGAGTCGCGCGCCACGACCGCTTCCATGCCGGTGCCGACTAACGGCGCTTCCGATTTGAGTAGCGGTACCGCTTGCCGTTGCATGTTGGAGCCCATCAGTGCGCGGTTCGCGTCATCGTGCTCGAGGAACGGCACGAGGGCCGTCGCCACGCTGACCACCTGCTTCGGTGACACGTCCATATATTCCACACGGTCCGGGGTGATCGTCACGAAATCGCCGCCGGATCTCGCTGAAACCGTCTCTGATACCAACCGGCCGGAGCCGTCCACCTTGGAGTTGGCCTGAGCGATCAGGAACTTGTCTCCTTCGATCGCGGAGAGAAATTCGATCTGATCGGTGACACGGCCCTTGTCCACGCGCCTGTAGGGCGCTTCGATGAAGCCGAACTCGTTGATCCTGGCGTAGGTCGCCAGCGAGGTGATCAAGCCGATATTCGGACCTTCCGGCGTTTCGATCGGGCAGATCCGGCTGTAGTGAGATGGGTGCACGTCTCGCACTTCGAATCCCGCGCGTTCTCTGGTCAAGCCGCCTGGACCCAGTGCCGAGAGGCGCCGTTTGTGTGTGATTTCAGCCAACGGATTCGTTTGGTCCATGAACTGCGATAATTGGCTGCTGCTGAAAAACTCTTTGACCGCAGCCACCACCGGCTTGGCATTGATCAAGTCGTGCGGCAGCACCGTCTCCATATCGAGGAGGTTCATGCGCTCTTTGATGCTGCGCTCCATCCTGACAAGACCCAGACGGAACTGGTTTTCCAACAACTCGCCGACCGACCGGACCCGTCGATTTCCCAAGTGGTCGATGTCGTCGATTTCTCCTTTTCCCATTTTCAGGTTCACGAGGTAGCGGATAACTTCGACGATATCCTGCGAAGTAAGCGTCCGTTGTTCGAGCGGCAGGTCGAGCAGCAACTTCTTGTTGAGTTTCAATCGTCCGACCGGAGACAGGTCGTACCGCTTGGAGTTCAAAAACAAATTGTCGAACAGCGCTCGAGCGGTTTCGACCGAAGGCGTTTCCCCTGGTCGCAAACGGCGATAGATCTCGACCATGGCCTCTTCTTTCGACACTGTCCGTTCCATTTCGAGTGTGTCGAGAATCACCGGGGTCGAGGTGGCAGCGTCGAAGAAGATCACTTTAAATTCCTCGATTTCGCTCTCGAGGATCTTCTCGATGATCTCGGCGGTGAGGCGCTGGTTTTTTTCCACCAGCTTATTCTTCTTGGTGTCGACCACTTCGCTCAATACCGCCCGTCCGACCAATTCGCTTGGGGCAACCGGGATCTCTTTGACGCCGGCCGCTTTGAGCTTGGCGATGATGCCTTTTGTCAGTTTGCCGCCTTCCCGTACCAGCGGTTCCTTCCCGCTCTTGTCGACGACCTCCGTCGAACAGCGCATGCCCTGATGGATTTCGGGATCAAGCTTGCGCATGAGCTTGCCTTTATTGACTCGGATTTCTTCGACGGGGTAGTACATTTTCAGCAGATCGTCGCTCGAAAAGCCGAATGCCTTCAGCAATATCGTCGCGGGCATTTTTCGTCGGCGGTCGATGCGGACGTACAGGATGTCGCGTGCATCGAATTCGAAATCCAACCATGAACCGCGATAGGGAATGATGCGGGCGCTGTAGAGTACTTTGCCGCTGGCGTGCGTCCTGCCCTTGTCGTGCGTGAATGAAGCACCCGGCGACCGGTGCAACTGGCTGACGACGACGCGTTCTGTTCCATTGACGATAAACGTCCCGCGTTCAGTCATGAGCGGCAATTCGCCGACATAGACCTCCTGCTCGCGCACGTCGAGGACCTTCTTCTTCGGGCCTTTGTCTTCCTTATCGAACACGACAAGCCTTACTCGCAGTTTGAGCGGCACGGCAAAGGTCATGCCCTGCTCGAGGCATTCCCGTTCGTCATACTTTGGCGTCCCAAGTGTGTAACTTGTGAACTCCAGGATGGCTGTATTGTTGTAGTCCGGAATCGGAAACACGCTGGCCAAGGCCGCTTGCAGTCCGTGATCCTTCCGCCGTTCGGGCTCGACTTCGAATTGAAGGAACTCCTCGTACGAACGCTTCTGAATCTCGATCAAATCCGGAATGTCGATGCTGGATCGAATACGGGAAAAATCCTTCCGTTCGACGAACTCTTGTAGAGTCGTTTCGGGCATTCCGCAATCCTCCACTACATATGGTTGGGTGGGCACCCGTTTGCGACGGGTGCCCGCAGAACTGAACAGACCGAGCTTACTTGATCTCGACTTTCGCGCCGCTCTCCTCGAGCTTTTTCTTCATGGCATCGGACTCTTCCTTGGTTGCCCCCGTCTTGACCGGCTTGGGAGCGCCTTCCACGAGATCCTTGGCTTCCTTGAGTCCGAGGTTGGTGAGTTCGCGCACCACTTTGATGACTTGAATCTTCTTGTCGGCAGGTGCCGACGCGAGGATGACGTCAAATGCCGTTTTTTCTTCTGCCGGAGCGGCAGCGGCTCCCCCGGCGGCAGGCGCCGCGGCGACGGCAACCGGAGCGGCAGCCGTGACGCCGAACCGAGACTCCAAACCTTTTACCAGCTCGGCCAAATCCAGCACGCTCATGCTTTCAATGGCTTTGATCAATTCCTCTTGCGACACCTTCGTTGCAGTGGCTGACATGTCCCCTTCTCCTTTCCGTTTATCCTGAATGGCTGCAATGACTCTCACAAACTTGGTTAGCACGGCATTCAACGTATAGACCACGCCGCGAATCGGACCTTGCATGGCCGACAACAGCATGGCAATCAGCACTTCTTTTTTGGGGAGTTTGGCAACAGCAGCCAATTCCGCCGGCTGCAGGATTTTGCCCTCCAACACACCTAGCATGATACGGATCTTTTCTTCGCGCTTCTCCGCCCCGATAAAATCCCTGAGGATCTTCGTGGGCAACACTGGATCGTCATAGCCGATGACGACGCCCGTTGGTCCTTTTAAATGGGTCTTCAGCCCGGCCAGTGTCGTTCCCTCGGATGCCCGGATCGCCAGGGTGTTCTTCATGACCTTGTATTCGGCTTTGGCTCCACGCAATTGTTTACGGAGCTCGGTCACCTGGTTGACCGGAAGCCCGGCAGATTCAGTGACAATTGCTAATCGAGCACGGCCGAATTTTTCCGTCAATTCCGCAACCGCTGTGGCCTTCTCTTCCCTTTTCATCTCATCCTCTCTTCTTCTTTCTCTGTGGCTGCCGCCCGACTTCCAATGGATATAGGGATCGGATCAACTCCACTGCTTTGCCAGGGCAATGGCGTCCAACTTGACCCCGATGCCCATCGTGCTCGAAATCGTCACGCTCTTGAGATAGCGCCCCTTGCAGGAAGCAGGCTTTGCCTTGACGACCGCCTCAAGGACCGCCGAGGCATTGTCGTAGAGTTGATCGGGCTGGAATGACACTTTCCCCACCGGTACCTGAACAATTCCGGCCTTTTCAACCTTATACTCAACACGACCCTTCCTGATCTCGCCCACGGCCTTGCCTACTTCGAAGGTCACGGTTCCGGTTTTCGGATTGGGCATGAGCCCACGGGGCCCCAACTGCTTCCCAAGCTTACCGACCGATGCCATCAAATCCGGCGTCGCAATGGCACAATCAAAATCCATCCAACCGCCTTTGATCTTTTCCATGAGATCGTCTGATCCGACAAAATCGGCACCGGCCTGGCGTGCCTCCTGTTCCTTTTCCCCTTTGGCAAACACGAGCACCCGCAATTTCTTGCCCGTGCCGTGAGGGAGA
>DASTQY010000189.1:0-2122 GCA_035761525.1 Nitrospira sp.
GTGTTCAAGGTCGGGACGGAACGGTTGGCGACTTCAGCCGCGATGGGAGCCCTCTCGGCCCTCGCGAATAGATTCTTTGCCGCTTTGCACGTACTCTCGTGCCGAGCGGCCGGCGTCCTGGACCGCTTCCTGACCCTTCTCGTAGTATTCCTTTCCCCGCTCAACGGCACTGTCCCAGGCAGTCCGTCCACGTTCCCAGGCTTCATCCTTGGCTCGCGCTGCGTAGTTCCGCAGCATGCCTCTCAGTTCAGTTCCAGTTTGGGGTGCGAAGAGCAACGCCAGTCCAGCCCCAATGAAGGCGCCGGCCACGAAAGCTGACCAGCCCATGGCGTCATCTTCATAATATTCGTAATCACCATTCCGCATCGTTTGCCTCCTTTGTTATGTGGGTTCTTGAAATGTGGGTTATCGGTCTGCTCTGCGCATTCCTTTCCCGTCGGAATGAAGTGCAATCCGCGGACCGCCTCGACGCCAGGACGCTGGGCCTGATTTCAAGAGGTTTAAGCGTCCAATTCGATCCAGCAGGTTGGGGGAACGCGCCGGCGCGACAGCATGTCCGTCAGGTCGGACAGTATGTCCGAGCTCTAATTGTGACTCGTGAGTGCGGAATGAGAATCGTTTCCAAATTTTTACATCATATTTACGCTACGTATTCTTCCAACGATTGCACGTCCGAGAACCGGCGACTACTATGCACCGTCCTTTGATTGTGAACCCACTTTCTCGATGCCATCAAAACGGATGTATTCAGCAGACAATCGCCGCTCTTCCGTGTATCTCTTGCAACGGGCATGGCCTTTCATCGCGCCATTTCGCGGACAACTGACTTGCCTGTGTTTCGTCGTCCTCCTGTCCATTCCTCTCAGCCTGTTGACACCCCTGCCCCTCACCTTAGCTGTTGACAGCGTCCTCGGGACTAAGCCTCTTCCGGTCTGGCTGCAAGCCTGGCTTCCACCCACCGTCTCTTCATCGCCGGGGAGCTTGCTGTTTTTCGTATGCGCGGCCTACATCGGCGTCGCCCTGCTGATTCACGTACAGAGCATGGTGCTGTGGCTTTTGTCATCCTACACCGGGGAACGCTTGATCTATGCTTTTCGTCAGCGATTGTTTGAACATCTTCAGCGCATCTGCGCCTCTTATCATGAGGCACATGGACCTACCGACTCGGTCTATCGCATCCAGCATGACGCGGCCTCAGTCAAACAAATCCCGATTGATGCGTTTTTGCCGTTCGTCAAGGCCTGCTGCCTCTTGAGCGGACTGGCGGCGTTAATGTTGCTGATCGATGCGGAAGTCGCCGCGGTCGCTTTGACGATGCTGCCGGTGCTTTTTTGGCTCACCCACCGCTGCGGCCGCCGGTTGCGGCAACAATGGACCGACGTCAAGTCGACGGAGACAGCGACAGTGGCGTGCGCCCAGGAGGTCTTGAGCGCTTCGCGTCTAGTCAAAGCGTTCGGACGAGAAGAGCATGAGCAGCGACGGTTTCTGGCTCACGCCATGAACTGGGTTCGGCAACACAATGCTCTCGCGTCCATCTGCAGCGGGTTTGATTTCTTATTCGGCATGACGATCACAATCGGAACCGCCATCGCGCTGTTCATTGGGATCAGTCACGTGAAGGGCGGGCGTTTGAGCTTGGGCGATCTCTTGCTGCTGATGGCCTATATGGCGCAACTGGCCGGCCCGTTGGACACAGCGGCCAAAAAATTGACTGAATTACAGTCGCATTTGGTTGGCTTTCGGCGGGCGCTCGCCATTCTCGACACGCCGCCTCTCGTCACAGACCGGCCTGCCTCCACACCCTTGAACAAGGCCAAAGGGCACGTCGCGTTCCGCGGCGTGTCTTTCGCCTATTCCTCTTCAGCCGCCGTGCTCAGGGAGGTGTCCTTTCACCTTCCCGCCGGCACGAGAGTGGGAATTGTGGGGCCGAGTGGCGCCGGCAAATCTACGATCGTCAATCTTCTCACTCGATTCCATGATCCGACCTCCGGCGCCGTGCTCCTTGACGGCACCGACCTGCGAGAGTACCGGTTGACCGACCTGCGCAAGCAGTTTGCGATCGTCCCTCAGGATCCGCAATTGTTTTCCACGACGATCGCCGAGAACATCCGTTACGGCGACC
>DASTQY010000190.1:0-7114 GCA_035761525.1 Nitrospira sp.
CCTGGTTGGTGGCAACGGTTGAAGGCTACACCACTATGACTCTAAACCCTCGCGTTTTAAGACTGCCACTGATGAAGAAAACCAATGAAATGCGTCTTGTTTCTTCAAAGGCGATACCATCAGTTTCGCACACCGATCCAAACTGTTGCCGGGCCAATGTTGACAAGACACCAGTTGATGTTTCCTGACCTTGTGGTGTAACTGTCCTGTTGGTTGGCCTTTCTAGGTCAGATTCAATCGAGTAGGCTTCAGTCATAAGCATAATGCAATCGATGGCAAGCTAATGTCCGACTGCAATCGCCTGGTTTACTGCGTCGTCAGGCGGCTCATCACGAGGGGGAAGTGATATGACCAAGCCAGCAAAGAACACAATTTGTCTTTGGTACGATAGAGACGCCGAGGAGGCGGCGCGATTTTACGCCAGGACGTTTCCCGATTCATCCGTTGGCGCGGTACTCAAGGCACCGGGAGATTTTCCGTCCGGCAAGAAAGGCGATGTGTTGACGGTCGAGTTTATCGTATTGGGAATTCCCTGCCTCGGACTCAACGGTGGCCCCGCGTTCAAGCACAACGAAGCATTCTCGTTTCAGGTCGCAACCGTCGACCAGGCTGAAACCGATCGGTACTGGAACGCGATCGTGGGTAACGGCGGCGAAGAGAGTGCGTGCGGCTGGTGTAAGGACAAATGGGGCTTGTCCTGGCAGATTACCCCGGTGGCTCTGACGAAAGCGATAACCGATCCCGATCCCGCCGCTGCCAAGCGCGCGTTCGATGCGATGATGGAGATGAAAAAGATCGACATCGCTGCGATCGAGGCGGCACGCCGCGGTTAAGATCACATCTCGAAACGTATATTGCGGAAGCGCAGTGGGAACATCACTGGAGGACCAAAGCCGGCGACTCGTCTGGAGGAGCTTAGCAACTGTCTAGCGCCACGGAGTCCGCAGGACGGAGAGGGCCTTCGGATAGTCAGGACGCAAACCCGGCCATGTTAGCCACCATGGGAAGCAATCCCAATGCCGCCCTATCTCTTTTTCCAAGGAGTTTGCCGACAATAATGGAGACGGGAAGGCCTTGTCCAAGGTGTTTCTTATAAGCCCATGCGAGCGTCATCAGCCAACCCGCTCCTTCTGAAGGGTTCGTGGCGGTGGCCAGAAGGGTTTTGGCGGCATCAAACCAGGCTTCTCTTGACGCAGCATCGTACGGCGAGAGTTGAAGCAATTGGTGATGTAGCCGAACCAGGGCCAGGGATTCTCCATATGCACGTAAGATTTCACCTTCTTCGTCTCTTCCCATGAGGGCCTCCCTACGGAGTAGTAAAGCAAGTCCACTGCCGACCCCATGGCAGTATGATCAGCGCGGGCTTAGTACTGTGGTGTGCAGACAGAACTGACGAGATTGGGATGGAACGACCATTTTTTGGCACGGAGACTTTATCGGATGTCCCTCGTCGTCTCTTGCATGTTTGAACCATCCATCGAAAGGCTCTTTGTCACCAGATGATGACGAATGCTTGCGCTCGCGGAGAGAGTCATACACCATGCAGAGTCATTACTAGACGAGTCGGCTAGAATGTACGGATAGGTTGTCACTGCCCGCATCGTATGGCATAAGCATAAGTCTATGAGTCGCTCTAATCTGGACCCTCTCATCACCTTCCCGGACGGCTCACATCTAGTCATTAGTACCCAGTGTTCCAGGCAAGGCGAGTTTTCCTGTGCCCTTTACACAGCCATCATCGCGCCCGACGACAGTGCGTCTTTTCAGATGGTCTCAAGTCACCTCGAAGCATCAACCTGTCTCAGCGCTCAAGAACATGCCTACGGCCATGCCATGCAACTCTACCCGCGTGCGGTTGAACGGATGAAAAAGCCGCCCTATCTGATATGGCAAGGTCCGCCCCTCAAGGCGGGGTGACTTCTATCCTCTCGGAACCTTATTGACGCGCCAAGTCATGCTGTGCGTCCACTGCCCTGCCGGACATCTACGCTGAAGGGAAAAGCTTCCAGTCTCGTGCGATGGGCGTGGGCCACGAGCCAACGGCGAATCGCTGCTCCTGCATGAAACTGACTGCAACTTGTGGAGATCACCGCATGCTGAGGAGCAGCATGTTGTAACGAATGAGTGCTTCTCTCGAGAAGTGAAGACGATAGAGATTCTACTCAAAGACGCGGTCGCTGCGTAATTGATGTGACCATGTATAGCTAGCCCATATATCGCTCAATGCACATAATAACTAAGGCAGCTCCGCCCACCTGGAGAAACATTGTGGTTAAAGAAGAAATACGCATGCTGCACCTGCATACCTTTCTGTAGATTAAGTCACCCCTGATTGCCTCATTTTGCATGGCTTCATCCCTCCTGAAGGCGTTCGGAAATTTCTTTTGTGAGCCTCAAATGCCTATCGGGCGTTGACCGCTGAAAATGATCAGCAATGAAGACATCAAGCGTCTGCTGTTCTGATTTATCCATCCGAATAAACTCTGCACCGAATCGAGTTCCTTTCGTCCATCGGACAGCCGCTAACCTTACGGTGAAAAGCGCCGTTTGACCGGGCAGCAAGATCCGGAGTTCTAGATATTCCCCCCTTATGACTTTCTCTGTGCTTTCGATCTGACAGCCCGGAACTGTGAAATCAAGTACACGGCCTTGGCCACAGTGTCCGTCATTGGAAAACATGACCCAGGCTTTTAGTGGAACACGCTTTCTGTAACGCTCTTTCATATGCCTCCTCGCTCCCAACAGGTTCGGCCATGAGCACTTTCGACAAACGTGGCAGTAGCAAGGTTACGGCAATGTCGCAGGGACCTTGATGGTGCGCTTTCTCCTCTCATCGTCCTGATCAATGACCTTCAGAGCTTCCAGTTTGGACTCGAGCGTGGCAATGTGCCGATCTCTCTCCCGCACTTGCTTTTGCAGCGCCTGCACCGCCTCGACAGGTTCGACCCTCGTCTTCTGGGTCGTGGTGATGCTTTGCCACGGTTTCGTATATTCAGCCAACTCGCGTGCCATCCAATCGCGAACAAACTGCCTCATAAGATGAAGTGAGGGCTTCTGCGGGCCTTCAACGGCTGACTCGCTTCCTGCCTCTCCAATCAGTTGCAGCCACAACATGCTGGAGCCGGCCAATGGACTCGACGGGTTTTCCTCGATCACCCGCCGGAAGGATGCACGGGCAGCTTCCTGACTTTCAAAAAGGCTGACAAGCCCCCTGGCGAACTGCACTTCTTCACAGATTGACGCTTCACGACAGTGCTGCGCGCGGTTATCCAGTTCATGCGCCAATGTGACAATGCGTTTGGCGTCTTCTGCCGTTGGGGCGAAGAGAGGGGACGATAGGGAGTCCCGGACTGGTGGTAGTGACGGAGGCACTGTGCTGCATCCCCAGAGACAGCCGGTAAGTACGAGCGAAAGCGGAAACAAGCTTCGTAGAAAGCCCATCATGGCCTCCACTTGGATTTGCAGATTTGTTAATTCAAGCCTAGCAGTCGAGGAAATACACGCCTTCCTCAAAAGTAGGGGATCGACCCCACCAGGATGGGGGAGGAAAGTGTCTGCCAGCCTCCTTTGGAGTACCTCCTTGTGGGCTGGTGTGTCCGCAGTCACCGCTCTAGATTTAGACAAGAGGCTCTGACTGGACTGGCTTCACGAAAGGAGCTCAACATGGCTTCGTTTAAGGAACGCCACCATGACGCGCCGCCCCTAATCGTCCACTGGCCACTGCTCTACGCCAATAAAGAATTTGTGGGTCAAGGAACGCTGCTGAATGTCTCCCCCTGGGGGTGCCAGGTTGCCGGGACCATGCCTGTCGCCAGGGGCATGGTGCTGAAGCTGTGGATCTCACCAGCACATCGAGGTGACGCTCTCTACGTGAAAGAAGCCAGGGTACTCTGGGCACGGTCGAACGAGTTTGGAATTGAACTTCGCGAGGTCGACGTCCAAGACCATCAATGGCTCATGAACTTTTTTAAGGAGTGCGGTCATATTTTCGGACAGGTAGCTCGTACCTACCCCGAAGATGGCCGCGCCTCCTACATCGCTCCTCGCTTTTATGGGCCTGAGTGGTCCTGTCCCGGTGGCAGCATGGCAGATGACCTGACCTAGCCCTTCCCGACTGTAATAATCCCTACCGACCTCCGTCTCTAGGTTAAACGAAGCAGTTTGCAACCCCCAAACCAGCAGGAGGAAGTACGACATGATCCCCATTGCGTTGTTGCTAATCTTTCTAGGTCTGACCACAGGTTGCGCCTCTACACTACAGGCGAAACCCGAGCATCAGTCTCATGCATTTAAGGAGAGCGCGAAAGGCAGGATCGTGACCGAAGCGGTGGTTCCTCATATTCATGGACCTTCGAAGGTCAATTGGTCCGGATACGATAAAGTTCAGCTGAAACCAGTCATCATCTCCAATGACTTCCTGTCGGAGTTGAGCGACGAAGACAGGGAGGAACTTGGTAGCTTGGCGAACTCCTTTCACGACATGCTTACTCAGAGGCTTTCTGAAAGCTATGACCTGGTAGACCATGCCATGCCAGGATCCATGCTCATCGAGGTGGCCATCACGCATGCCGAACGGTCATGGGTCGCACCTGCGGTCTTGTCCAAGGTGAGTTGGCAACTGCAGCTACTGAATGGCGTCCTAACCTATTTCAGAGGAAAGCCTGCGTTTGCAGGGGAAATCACGATCGAATTTACCGTCCACGATGCACAGACAGGAGTATTGCTCTTTACAGGAACAGACCGACGAGTAGGTGGACAGAACCTATTTAACCGCGAAGTTTTTAACTCTTGGGGAGATGTTCAGAATAGCTTCGAGTACTGGACAGAGCAGTCGACCTATCAATTATGCCTGGCACGCCGAGGAACGAGCTGTGTTCAACCGAAAGCCTAACTATCTGCGATAGGTGAAATGCCACGACGGGGCCTGCAAGTTGCTATGAGGCCTCGTCGCAGGTGCAGTGAAGACATCCGTGTTTTGTGCAGATGCCACAGGATTCTTCAAGACGTTTTCGGAGCGCCTGTCGCGCCCGATGCAGGCGAACCGTCAGATTGTTTGGCGTCACGCCTAATTGCTTTGCGACAGAGACTGGCGATTCCCCTTCGAGATCGATCCGATTTAGAAGATCTGCATAGGCAGGCCTCAGGTTTGGAAGAAGCCGTTGCAGGCAGGCACAGACGGTGGGACGGAGTTCATCAAGAGCGGGTGTCTTATCAGTCCCCGTGACTGCTAACTCTTGGATGAAGGCTTCCATCTTCCGGTCGTCTGCTGCGCGAGCGCGATAGTAATCCACCGTGGCATTCCGCAGGATTCGATAAAACCAGGCCACAACCTGCTCTGGACGCTCACCCTGATGCTCTTGCTGGACGGCTCGCATAAAACTTTGCTGTAGCAGGTCTTCCGCGAGGGCTTCGTCGGCAACTCGGCGTCGAAGAAAAGAGCGGAAATCTGACTCGCGAGCGAACAAGTCAGAAAGAAAGGCCGGACGCTCAGAGATGGTGCCCGTTGCTTCCTGTTCCACAGCCTGAACCCGCTTGCTTGGGTCCTGACTGTGAGTGGTGCTGTTGCTCATGGGGTGTCATTCTACCATCACAGCCTGCTAGATCCCATGTTCTAGACTAGGTCTCTGCAGGGTATTGTACGCTTTTGAAGTGCACCAGAATGTTGCCTTGATAGACGTCGAATGCTAGGACAGGGGAATCAACCAAGAGGATTGGAGAAAGGAGGAAGGCCATGAACAAGTGGATCGTGTCATCATTGTTGAGTGCGTTATCCATTTTTTCAGCAATAGGGCTGCAAGCTGCCGAACAGGAAGAGAAGCCGACCCCCGCTATTGTAGAGACAACGGGGACGCGGGTGACAGGACAATTGATGCACATTGAAGGGTGGCATTACACGATCAAGGACACCAGAGGAGAAGAAGTGAGCTTTGGCGTCACATCTGTCACCAAAGATCCGGATAAGGTGAAAGAAGGTGACTATATCGTGGCTATGATCGGTGATGATAGGATCGCCTTAAGCGTGAAGAATATGAAAAAAAAGAATTGACCTAACAGTGTGATCGAAACAAGTTTGCTCTCGGACCACCGGGCTTTGCCTCAGTACACCGGCATTGACCGGACTGCCCACAGCCCTCCTAACACTCTGTAAATCAACGCATTAAAGCACTGTAAGAATTGAAGCCCTCATTCGTCTGTAGAGGTGAGCGTTGGATGGTCCAACCCTCACACACGGAGGTCTCATATGATGCACGCCGAATCAGTTTCTGCCACTCTACCCCGTCTGCAAGATGAGGAGGCATGTTGCATGACACAACAGATCAGCGACAAGCACGGGCGGGAAGAATCTCACAATCACCATAATATACACGGCACGCATAGTAGCCATCATCAGGAAAGCGCTTCCCTGAACCGCACGGCGCTTATGGCTACGGTCCACTGTCTCACCGGTTGCACGATCGGGGAAATCCTTGGAATGGTGATTGGCACAGTGCTTGGGTGGGGGAACTGGCCAACAGTTGCATTGGCCGTCGTCCTGGCTTTCTTTTTTGGCTACACAATGACCCTCTGGCCGCTTCGGAAAGCTGGCATGGCGTGGGGTGCAGCCCTTGGGTTGGCGTTTGCCTCCGACACTTTATCGATGACGACGATGGAGATCGTCGATAATGCCATTATGGTGGTGATCCCCGGCGCGATGGATGCCGGCCTAGGCACGGCGCTGTTTTGGGGAAGCCTGATCCTTTCGCTGGTTGTAGCAGGCATTGCGGCATTTCCGGTGAATCGATGGCTTATTGCGAGAGGGAAAGGACACGCCCTGGTGCATGCGCATCATGGATGCTGAAGCCAGGATGCATCAATTCAAGAAGTACGTGGCGATCGTGGCGATGGCGACGATCGCCTTCACTCTTTCCGGCTGCAGCCAGTTTGAGCAGCGTGATAAGCGCTTCTATTACCGAGCGCTATGGAATTTCGCACTCCGCGAGCAGTTGAAAGAATTAGATATTGAGTTTAACGGGGTCGATTTTGGGCATTCGAATCTCTATGAACATTTGCTCTTGACTGGTGCTAAGGATGTCGAGGCAATCGAAACAAACGCTCGGAAAGAGACGCTTCAATT
>DASTQY010000191.1:0-3702 GCA_035761525.1 Nitrospira sp.
TCGGATTGACATCGTCACCGCACCCAATCGAACGCCCGAGGAAGTGGCCGCTTCGTTGCGAGCGGTGCTTTCGCCTTCCGTCGTGGTCCAGCGGCCGACTCAGCGTACGGCGCAGATCGAGAAGATGGTGGGGGCGTTTCAATTGAACCTGGCGGTGCTGAGCTGGGTAGGATTATTGGTGGGCATCTTTTTGGTGTACAACACGATGAGTTTCTCGGTGGCCCAGCGGCGGCGGGAGATCGGTATCTATCGGGCATTGGGGATGACGGAGCGACGAGTTGCCGGTCTGTTCCTCCTCGAAGCCGGACTGCTCGGCTGTCTGGGGGGACTCTTGGGCGGGGTTGCTGGCCTCTGGATGGCACGCAGCATGGTGGTTCTGGTTAGTCGCACCATCAGTGACCTCTATGTGCCGTTGGGGGTGACCGGAACGTTTTCAATTGTTGATGCTCAAAGCGCGACGGCCGTGGCTCAGGGTGTGGTGGTCGGGATCGTGGTGTCGATGGCAGGCGCAGTGGCACCGAGTATCGACGCCAGCCGAACGATGACAACCAAGGCACTGGCGCCAGGGGACTATGAGACGTCTGTAGCCTTACGAAGCCAACGCTACCTATTGGGAAGCCTGACGCTCTTGATAGCGGGAGCGCTGTGCACCTTAGGTCCTCCCTTCAGGGGCCTACCCATTTTAGGGTATGCCGCAACCTTATGTCTCTTAGCCGGGTTTGCACTCCTGGCTCCCGTGTGCATCCTGGCACTGCGATGGTCAACGCAGCATCCGAAGCAGGCCCCGTCGCTGGGCACCAATCTTAGGCGCATGGCGGCTGATCATGCCGCGCGTCATCCCGGCCGAAATGCCGTGACCGTATCGGCATTGTTGGTGGGACTGGCCATCATGATCGGGGTTGTCATCATGGTGCGGAGTTTTCGAGAGACGGTCGAGGCCTGGGTCAATGAAACGGTCATGGCGGATCTCATCATTGCGCCACCGGCTTGGCTGCATAACAAGCAATCGGGACAGGCTTCGCGAACCTTGCCCGGTACTTGGTTGCCTCTCCTCCAGGCGCTCAATGGGGTGGCGGCGGTTGACACGTATCGTGATGTAGAGGCCGAAGTGGAGGGCCAGCCCGTGGCACTCATATCACGAGATTTGCGTCTCCATGCCGAGCGCGGCCGGTATCTGATGGTGGAAGGGGAGGGGGCGACGGTGCTCAGGCGAGCCGCGGACACAGGCGGCGTGCTCGTGTCAGAAGTCCTAGCGAACCGGTTAGGCCTTCAGCCAGGCAGCCTTGTCAGCATCACCACGCCCAAAGGACCTCACACCGTTTCCATCGAAGGCGTGTTTTACGACTATGCGACCGACGGGGGAAAGATGGTGATGGAACGAAGCGTGTACCGCCGTTTTTGGGACGACGATAGAGTGACCGTTTTCGCGATCTATGTCTCTCCGGACGCGGACGAAGAGCGGGTTGTCCACTCGATCACGGAAGGATTCACCGGCCAGGAGTTGTCGGTGGCACCGCCCATCATCATCAGGAACAAGGACCTTCGCCGAGAAATCCTCACGATATTTGACCGCACCTTTGTTTTGACGTATGTGCTGGAGGCGATTGCTGTCTTCGTGGCCGTACTTGGCATCGTCAATACCCTCGTAACCGCCGTGATGGAGAGGCGCCGTGAGCTCGCCACCTTGCTGGCGATCGGGGCCAGCAGGGCGCAAGTGGAACGGCTGGTTCTGTGGGAGGCCATCTACCTAGGATTAATCGGCGCGCTGTTGGGTGTCATGGCCGGATTGGCGCTGGCCTGGGTGCTGATCGCGGTGGTCAATAAACAGTCGTTCGGATGGACGATCCGCATGACGATCCCACTTGAAGTATTGGTCCAAGCCGTGTTGCTGGCGATCGTGGCGGCCGGGGTTGCCGGCTACCTACCTGCGCGCTGGGCAGCCAGACAGCCGCTCGGTGAGGGCTTGCGCGATGAATAAGCCTGCCTTAAAACCAGGCATGAAACGGACTGAGCAGGACACCCAGCGCACGATGGAGCCATTCCTGGTTCTCCAATTGTTCGCGCGAGACTTTGTGTGAATAGGCGATGTCCGCAGCGAAAATTTCCTCTAGCCGCTTCGCAATCGTGCGATCATAAAACATGACGTTCAGCTCGTCGTTCATGGCCATTGAACGGTTGTCGAAGTTGGTGCTCCCGACAGTTGCCCACGTCCCGTCGATAATCATCATTTTCGTGTGCAATAGGGCTGGGGAATACTCGTGCAGCTGAACGCCACCCTCCAGCAAGGCTCCGAAGGCTTCTCGTTGCGATGCCTGCGTCACGAATTCGACCCCGGAGCTTTTCACCACACTCGGAACCAATACGCGAACGCGAACGCCGCGTCGGACGGCGTCCAACAGGGCCTCGGTCAACTGCTCGCCCGGCAAGAGATAGGGCGTCGAAATCAGAATAGACGTGCGGGCTGAGGAGATGGCCTGCAAGAATACACGGTACATGGCATCGTTGCCTTGCAGCGGTGAGCTTCGGACGACCTGAGCCAGAACCGGGACGTCTTTGACCGTCACGGACGGATGAGGAAAGTAATCTTTTCCTCCCAGCAGCACGCTAGTGGCCTCGCGCCAGTGCTCGACAAAGGCTTCCTGCAGGCTTTGGACGATCGGCCCTTGCAGCCGTACGTTGGTTTCTCGCCACCGTCCTTCGGTTCGTCCGTTACCGCTCCAGGTATCGTCCACTCCATAGCCCCCAGTAAATCCGACGCGGCCATCAATGACCATGATCCGGCGATGGTTCCGTTTGTTCGTCCGTTCGAGGCTCCAGAACCGTAAGGGACGGAAATCGGATACGAGCATGCAGCCTGCGTCACGAAGGTTCTGGATATACCGTTCCGGCAGCCCATCGGAACCATGGGCATCGAGCAGTATGGCGACACGAACACCGGCCTTGCAGCGTTCGACGAAAGCGCCGACGATCTGATCTGCCACCTTGCCCTCGTGAAAAATGTAGGCTTCGAACGTGATTGTGTGGTGAGCTGACCGGATGGCATCGAGCAAGGCTGGAAACGTCTCTTCTCCGTTGAGAAGGATATCGACGCGGTTGTCACCGAGGATGGGTGCCCCCGCGAAGGCTTCCAACGAGGTGCGAAACGCCGGATCCTCGATGCGCATGGACGGCAGTGTGAGCGGAGTCGGTGTGGATGCACAACCGGCAACCCAAGAGCTGAAGAGCAAGACACACACCGTCAGGTCAAATCCCGTAGGTGAAAGGCCCCTCACTACACGTCGGAACATCCCTGTGGTAAGGTGTTTCATCCCCATTCCATGACCTGTTTGTCTGAAAGTGAGGCGTATGGCTATGACTGCATCGAATGACTCGTTGACGACTGCATCAAAGTCCCTGATCCCACAGGTTATGCTGGCCTGGTATGCGCTGTTATTTTTCTCATTGGCAATTTCGCCCTTCGATTCAAGAATTTGGTGGGGTTCGAATATTCTGCCAGTTGCGTTTGTCGCTGTGCTGATTCTGACCCATCGTACGTTCCCTTTATCGAATACATCCTATGTCCTCATCACCCTGTGGCTGACGCTGCACACGGTCGCAGTGCACTATACCTATCCCAAGGTACCCGTCGGAGACTGGCTCGACCGGTGGTTTGACTTTCACCGCAATCATTTCGATCGGATCGTGCATTTCAGCTTCGGCTTT
>DASTQY010000192.1:0-7730 GCA_035761525.1 Nitrospira sp.
TCTGTATCTCTCTTCCGAGCGGTCGCTCTTCCGAAAGGCTCGCGAAGCGCTGATCACGCGCTCACTGGAACATGAGCTGACGAAAGAGCGCATCCTCGAGTTGTACCTCAACGTGGCCGAGTGGGGCACCGGTGTCTACGGTGCCGAAGCGGCCTCCCGGCACCACTTCAATAAACCGGCACGTGACCTCACCGAAGACGAGGCCGCTTGGCTGGCCGCCATTCTTCCGTCACCGCGCCGCTACGATCCGCTTCGGAAAACACATGCGCTCGTCAAGCGCTACGAGCGGGTGCTCCATCGAATGGCCCAGAACTCACGGCATCAGATCCGGATGGACTAGGGCCTGCATGGGGTGGCGGTTCATCGTGTGCCTGTCAGCCCTATGCCTGCTCATGAGTCTGCCTCTCGCCGGTGACGCCGCCGAGAACCCCGACGCTGATGCTTCCTTCTATACCACCGACGAGGTCGTAATCAGTGCGGCTAGGACGCCGGTAGCCGTTGGGCGCAGCGCCGCCGCCGTGACAGTGCTCACCCAAGAGGACATTCTGCGGTCTCCATATCCGGGCGGCCATCAACTCGATGATCTGCTGCGTTCGGTGCCCGGCGTACAGCCAGCCACGCTGAGCAGCCGGTACAACCACCCCACGGCGCAATCCGTCACCGTCAATGGACTCGGCTCCCGGAGGGCACTCGTCTTGCTCGATGGCATACCGCTCAACGACGGGTTTGGAGGGTGGATCAATTGGGGCCTGATCCCGAACGAAATCGACCGGGTGGAAATCGTGCCCGGAGGCGCGTCGAACCTGTACGGCACGTGGGCGATGGGCGGGCTCATTCATGTCATCACAAAGAGGCCGAGCGCCGGGACCGGATTGACGCTGGACAGCCAGGCTGGGACGCTCAGCACGTATCAACAAGCCCTGAACGCGCGGTACGGCACCGATCGTTTCCGTTTTTCCGTCGGATACCGGTGGTTTCATACAAACGGCATTATCCCCGTTCCCTCATACCAGCGAGGACCAGTGGATCGCACGAACGATTCCCGCCATGAGTTAGTCAATGGCAGCCTGGCCTGGATGCCGACGCAGGCCACCACCCTCGACCTGTCGGGTAGCCTATTTCGGGAGGACCGGACGTTCGGCACGACGCTCAGCATAGCTTCGCGCACGACCGGCAACGTCGCCGTCGGATTTCGCAGCGATCAGGACCGTGCAGGACTGTGGGAAGGCAGAGTCTTCGGTCAATGGCAGACCTTTCGGAACCTGACCTCCCAGATCATTCCATCGGCGCTCAACCGTCAGGGGGAATTTCAAAACGACATTCAGACGATTCCCAGCAACGACTTCGGCGGATCGCTCCAATGGACGGGACGGCTGTTGGACCGGGATCGACTCGTATTGGGAACCGACGCACGCACGATCATCGCTCAATCCACCGACCAGCTGTTCTCGCAAACGGCGTTTCTCGGTCAAACGCTCGCCCGTGGCCAGCAGCTTGGTTGGGGCCTCTTCGGCGAATGGATTCTTCCGCTCACCGACCATTGGACCGTGACCCCGGGAGTGCGCGCCGATTGGTGGAAAAACTACAATGCCCGCATTGAGACTCCGGCCGGTACGACCGTTCCCCGCGACAACGTCGTCAGCGTCGTTAATCCGAAATTGTCTTCTCTGTATCAACTTAGTGACACGCTGCGACTGGGTGCTTCCGTTTATCAAGCGTTCCGAGTGCCGACCTTGAATGAGCTGTATCGGGGATTTGCCTCGGGCGGATTTGTCTTTCTCCCAAACGATCAACTCCGTCCAGAACGGCTGACCGGAGCGGACGTGAAGCTTGAAGGAGAGCTCCTCGCCGACCGGACGTTGCACTGGCGCATCTCCGGCCATGTGGATCAAGTCAAAGATCAGATTCTGTTCGTGTCTCAAGGCCCGCTGGCGGCGCAACGTCAAAACGTCGGCAAGACGCTCGCCACCGGAGGGACACTGGAGCTGTCCTACCAGCTTCATCCCCTAGTCAAGCTTGATCTCGGCTATGCTTATGTCGATTCCGTGATCCGCAATTTTCCCGGCAGTCCTGATCGGGAAGGAAAGCGGGTTCCCAACGTCTCGCGAAGCCAAGTCACGATGGGACTGAAGGCGGGTCGTGTCGAGTTTTTGGAAGTGACGATCCTGGGCCGTTACCTTTCGCGTCAATATGCGGACGATGCCAATACTCAGCCGGTGGCCGATTTCTTCGTGGTGGACGCCGCGTTGCGACACGAGCTCCGCAAGGGCATTCAGCTGATGTTGAATGGAGAAAATCTCACCGACCGACAGTACATCGCCACGCAGACCGGTCCCGTGAAGACGCTCGGCAGTCCGTTGCTGATCATGGGCGGGGTACGAGCCGAGTTCTAAGCTCAGTCGGCGGCGGAGGCATCGCCCACAGCACGAAAATCACGCTCGCCGAAAATAGCGGACTCGCGGGTGTAATGTTTGAACTCGAGGAGGTTCTCGGACGGGTCCTGAAGGAAGAACGTATGGTGCTCGATGGCAGTACCCGGAAACCGGACTCGCGGCTGTTGAAAGAACCGCAGCCCGTTGGCTTTCGCCCGATCCGCCAATGCCTGCCAATCGTGTTTCGAGAGAAACACCAAGCCGAAATGACGAGGATAAATACCTTTCTGTTCGCTGGGAGACCCTTCTACAACATGGGCGACCAGTTGGTGGTCGGCCAGTCCGAACGTCACGGCAGTGGCGGATTCGCGTCCGAGCTTGCACCCGAGTCCCTCGACATAGAACCGCTTGGCCTGGTTGACGTCGTGGATTGGGAAAGCCAAGTGAAACAGGATGTCATTCATGTCCAACAACCTTTGACTGTCGGTCGCGTCGACCCGTCCCACCATCCGGCAGCCATGTGGAGGGTCACATGGGCGATCGTGAAGCGCCCGTCCGGTGCAACTACCAATGTACCAGCCGCGCCCGCGATCCGCGAGACCAGTTCGCGCAAGACCATCTTGGCCGCCGTCGACGGCGACTTTCCTGCCGCGAGCCGCTCACAGATCGCCTTGGCAACCGCCAAACGGATGATGCCTTCGCCTTGGCCCGTCATCGACACCGCGCCGCAGCGATTATCCGCATAGACCCCGCAACCGATCAAGGGCGTGTCTCCCACCCGGCCGGGCACCATGACCTCGATCCCTCCAGTCGAAGCTCCAGCCGCGACAGTGCGAGAGCGGTCCAGGGCAACGGCACCGACGGTCCCATGACGATTCTTCGCGCGTCGCTTGCTGGAAAGTATTCGTTCATACTCGAGTTGACGACGTCTTGCAGGCTGACGCTGTCTCTCGAGAGCAAAATGCTGCGCAAATCTGCCGGCGAGGGGCCCCGCTAACAACACGTGGTCCGTCTCCTCCATCACCAGCCTGGCTGCTGTGATTGGATGGACGAAGCCTTCCAGCGAAGCCACCGCACCGGCCCTGAGACCGGCCCCCTCCATTATAGAGGCGTCCATTCGCTGGACGCCGTCGAGTTGCCGCTTCGCGCCGCGGCCCGCATTGAAGAGACCGGATTGCTCAAGAAAGCCGATCGTGACTTCGACCGCCACTACTGCCGGGCCTCCCTGCTCAAGAATCGCATAGCCGGTGGCAAGCGCGTCGGCAAGGCATGACGACTGGCGCCTGGTCATTGCGCGCCGGCCGGCACCGCCGTGTACCAGAAGAAGGGGATGAGGACGGGTCAATTGAGGAGGAGATCCTTGGCCTGTTGGTAGGCCGGATTTTTCATACGATCAAGGTCGGAACGAACAAATCCCAGCCCCGTGACGCAAAGCTCAAAGTTGTCAGAAAGTTTTTCGAAAAGAGGCCTTTCGTCCTGGGCAGGCTGGGCCGCCATCTGCGCAACGATGCCGTAGGAACGTTTCCCCGTCTTCACGTAATCCACCAGAAAATCCTTATGGTAGACCAAGCCGGCGGTCTTCAGCCGGCGCAGGTATTCCGGAAAGAGCCCGGCCATGAACAAAGTGAAGTCGCCGATGTGCTGATGGACGTCCCGTTCCCGATCCAATGACTGCGCCTCAAGGAGCACCTCGGATTCGAACAGCAGGTCAACGACAGAATCGACCGGTTGGCCCTGGCGGTTTCTAATCTTAAACAGTTCATCGGTCCGGGTGAACTCAACGAGCAGGTTGGTCACGTAGGTGGTCACATTGAGATCGGGCCAGCCGAGATGTTCCGTGAAGGTTTTCTCGGTCAAGGCGCCGAAAAGCTGACGCAGCGGATGTCGAGCGGGGATTGACGTTCCCATCTCTCCTCTCACTGGATCTCAGGCAGTCAAACCTATTATAGCAGAGTCTGATCCGAAGACCGCTTAAAAGCCGCTCCGACTGTCTAACAGAAAGGTGACGGGGCCGTCGTTCACCAACTCGACCTTCATGTGGGCGGCAAATACGCCCGTCTCGACCTGGGTCCCCTGTACCTTCAATTCCTCTGAAACACGCTCATACCATTGTCTGGCTTCATCGGGCGGCGCGGCATCCTCAAAGCCAGGGCGCCGTCCGCTTTTCGTATTGCCCAAGAGGGTGAATTGGGACACCAGGAGGATGCCGCCTCCCGTCTCAGCCAGCGACCGGTTCATTTTGCCCGCTTCATCGGCAAAGATACGCAGGCCACGCAGTTTCTCGACCATGCACCGGCAATCTGCATCTCCGTCGCCCTTCGCCACACCAAGCAGGACTAACAGTCCCGGCCCAATTGAGCCGACGACCCGCCCCTCCACTTCCACCGATGCGCGAGTCACCCTCTGGATGACCGCTTTCATCGGCCTCGATCCGCATGTCGAACCCGGGGCAGCGATCCTTCCAGGGCCAATAACTTGCGTTTGGCCGGAAGCCCACATGAAAATCCGCCGAGCCCGGTGTCCTGGGCAACGATCCGATGGCACGGTAAGACGATCGGCAAGGGATTCGCGCCGACCGCCCCACCCACCGCTCTCGCATACTGTACCCCGCCGACCCGTGAGGCCAGACCTCGGTAAGACCATAGTTGACCATAGGGGATCGCCCCTAGCTTCTTCCATACGCGCTGCTGGAAGGCGGTTCCTCGCGAGAGGTCAAGTGGAAGATCGAAGGACGTCCGCCTCCCGGCCAGATACTCCATCAATTGCTTGCGTGCTTCCCGTAGAAGAGAAGACGAAGATGAGGCGTCGAAGCCGGCACCCCCCTTTTCCAAGGCCGCCGTCACGGACGCCTTTGAGGTCTGCGGCAGCACGATGGCGGAAAGTCCTTCTTTTGATTCGGCCACGCCCATCCACCCCCAGCTCGACTTAAAGATTAACGCGCGTGTCATCAGATCCTCCTAGCGGCCGTTGAGACGGCCGAACCTTTTCTTGACCATGCTCCACACGAGATCGAGTTCTTCGGACCGCATCAGCGCATGGACGCCGAGATAGCCGCTCACACTCAGTCCGATGGCGACCGTCAGCATCACGGATTTTGCCGCCCACTCGCCCTCATGCGTCCAGACCTGGGCGCCGGCCACCCAAAGGCAGGACAGCACCAGAGGAATGCAAGCTACGAGCACGCGTCCCGCCGAACGGCCTACCGATTCCCACTCGACACCACCGAGACGACGGTTGAGCAAGGCGACCAAAATGATCCCGTTCACCATCCCGGCCAGCGCAGTAGCTAACGCTAGACCAGCGGCACCCAAGGGAGACATCAGAAGCAAGGAGAAGAGAATGTTGGCAGCTACGGCAATGGCGCCAGAGATGGCAGGAGTTTTGGTGTCCTGAAGCGAGTAGAACGCCGCCACAATGATGCGTACGCCTCCGAATGCCCAGAGGCCCACGGCATAACACAACAAAGCCATGGCCGTTTCGGCGGTGTCATGAGCCGTAAACGTCCCGTGCTCGAAGAACACGTGCACGATCGGCGTCCGCAGAAAAATCAGCCCGAGCATCGCCGGAAACATGATGAACACAATCATACGCAATCCGAATCCGAGCGTGGTCCGGAGTTCCTCGATGGCGCCGCGAGCCGCCTGGGCCGAGAGCGTAGGCAGAATGGCCATGGCGAGCGCCACGCCGAAGATGCCCAACGGAAACTGGACCAACCGCATGCCGTAGAACAAATACGTCGGCGCGCCTGTGATGAAGGATGCGAGGATCGTACTAATGGTCAAATTGACCTGTGTCACCGACAGGCCGAGCAGCGACGGCAGCATCAACCGGCCGATCTGCTTCACGCCGGGATGGCCTGGCTCAAACCGGATGCCGAACAAGAATCCTCTCGCTTTAAGGCTGGGGATTTGCATGATGAACTGAGCAGCTCCTCCGGCCACGACGCCGATCGCCACACCGACAATCGGTTCCTCTAATTGCGGGGACAGAAAAAGCGCGCACCCGATGATGCACACGTTCAGGAAGAGCGCCGCATAAGCGGGGACGGCAAAGGCCCGGACTGAATTCAAGATCCCCATCGCCAACGAGGCGAGACTGATGAAAAGGAGATAAGGAAACATGATTCTTGCCAGTACCGTCGTGAGCGCCAGTTTCTCCGGCGACGCATGGAAGCCCGGTGCGAGAGCCTGGACGAGCCAGGGCGCGATGAGAATGCCGAGCAATGTCACCAGGGTCACGATCGTCAACAGCGTGGTGAAGACCGCGCTCGCCAATTCCCACGCCTCACGTCTGGATTTGAGGGAGTGGTATTCCGTAAACACCGGAATAAAGGCGGCGGACATCGACCCTTCCGCGAATAGTTCGCGCAGCAGACTTGGAATACGGAAGGCGACGTAGAATGCGTCAGCGGCCGGCGTGGCACCGAACAAGCGCGCGAGAACCATGTCACGGATGAAACCGAGGATGCGGCTCGAAAAGGTGGCAACCCCAATGACTCCCGCGGCTTTCACCAGTGAATGGTTTTCGCTCTGGGATGTTTTCGGGAGAGCCGTGGCGGTATCAGACATCTGGGCGGATTCTAACGGAACGATGGCGCGCAGTCTATTGAACAGCGCGTTATGGTTCCTGCACGAGTCGGTTTGAGAGTTCGTCGGGATTGTCATTGGACGAGGCAGGATACGCGAGCGCCAGGAAAGCCCCGCAGCGTTCGATGCCGGCGCAGAATCCGCCGGCGATGTCCTCCGCTTTCAGCCTCGTCACGACGGCTTCCACCACCTCGTTCCATTGTGCCGCCGCGATGCGCGGGCCGATTCCGGAATCCGGCAATACATACACATGCCGTTCCATCAACGAGACCAGGAGCAGCACGGCCGTGCGGTCCCGAGTCCGAAAGAGGCTGTGTTGTGCGAAAGCGCGCTCCGCCCTCAGTTGCACTTTGCTGCGAAGCCGGTCGGTCGAAGTGACCGCCCGGACGACCGGATCGAACGTGCCGAGCCACGAGCCGATGACATACCCCACCAGGGTCGAGACGATGAGCCACGCGGCATTGGCTGCATGCCAACCCCATGACAACCAGAAAGCCTCGCTCATCAGCAAGCCGGTGAGCACCACCAGCGCCAAGGCCAGGCCAGCGCGATGTTGCGCATCATGATAAAGTCCGGAGCGTGCCACGAGCATCGGCACGATCTCTGCGCTCGTGAGCCGTTCAGCGGCACGAACTGCATCGCTGATGCGGCCCTTCTCCTCGTCGGTTAATGGCACCAGCCTACCAGTCGCCACTGGCACCTCCTCCACCGAAATCACCGCCGCCACCACTGAATCCTCCGGGGTCAAACGAACCGCCGCTCCATCCGCCCC
>DASTQY010000193.1:0-7201 GCA_035761525.1 Nitrospira sp.
GGCACATCAAAAGTACACACATGACAAAATTCAACGCTATCGCCAGCTGGTGTCCCCAATTTTTTAAATTTAGAAACGCATATGCGATACCGAAGCAGACGAAGGCCATAAACGGCAGCAACAGATGTCCGAGCAGCACAAGCGTCCAAGGGATATTCGCTATGTCTATGAATTGTGAAATCCCCTCTCTCCCAAGCTTCATCCCAGTCCAAATAGAACCTGCAAGCGTCATCAGGGCAACAGCTCCGTATAACCCATACAAAGTCCCGATGGTTTTAAGTGATCGACGAATGGTCTTTTCGTTCATAAGCCCTGGATAGATGGATGCCAGACTATAAGAGAAGTATAGACGGGGAAGGCAGGAACGCCAGGAAAACTGAGGTCTTTGTGTCTCGCCAGGAAGTCGAAAGATTGACCTGCGGTTTATCAGTCCGCTTCGCTTCCGACTTCTGTTAACAGAGCAAGCCGCTAAGAAAGTCCCGTCATTTACACGGCAACCAGTAGGTTTTGATCAAGAGTGGAGCTAGAAGCTGCAGGAATGTTCTACGTAGTTCTACCTGGTGTCCCCAACGGGATTCGAACCCGTGTTGCCGGCTTGAAAGGCCGGCGTCCTAGGCCAGGCTAGACGATGGGGACCTGAGGTGAGCAAGAAGGGAAACACATACCACACTCAAGACGGGCATGTCACTACAACCCACACGAAGGTCAGTCGATATTTCATGTTTGATCAGGTAGGATGGGGGCCTCGTCGGCTGAGGGTCGAGGGTCATGCAAGGAAGAAACCTGAACTGGTTTGTCACCAATGTGATCTGCTGCTTCCTGCTCACTGCCTGCGCACATGACACGTTTCAGCAGCGTGCCGATGTCATCAAGGATCATACCGAGGCCTTCTACTCCCATTTGAAAGCCAACCGTGTCGAGTCAGCTGTGCGGGAAAACGAACAGATTGAAGCCATGGCAAGCGAGATGGGCCGTACGGTTCGAAAGCGCGCCTCGCTGCAAGGGGCGACTCCAGTCGAGCGAGAGTTTGCCTTAATGAAGACAGCCAAAGAAGCTGCCGCAACCAATTGGCTCGCTCTCGGCCAGTACTTCGCCATTAAAAAGCAGTACCCACAGGCCCGAGCGACCTACCAACGCATCCTTAATACCTACGATCATCAGACTGACCGCCCCTACCGCGAGCAAGCAGCCCGCGCAATTGAAGACCTTAATATTCTCGATCCACCGTCCGCCTCAGCGACAAACCCGTGAGTGTGCAGAACAGTCGGTATGTGCTGAGCCATGTGTTTGCCTTGTCTCTGCTGTTTCTGGGCGGCTGTGCCCACAGCATTCATGTCGCACCCGTTGCGCCTTCCGTGTCGACCTCGCCCATCGACCACGCGCTGCAGGTACAGGTCCCGTTGCTTGCACTGCAAGGCGCAGACCGAATGCCAGGAGTCATCATGCTCGTCTGGCCTGTGAAAGACCTTCGTCAGGCTGTGCTTGAGTATGCGCGGCAACGTCGCACGTTCACCGAGGTTCTTGATGAACACGGGGATTTCACGTTGACAGTCCGGACATGGCTCTGGCTGCGTTCCCGAGAGGCATACCGCTATATCGTCCATCTCGAGGCAGACCTCGGACCGACCGGTCAGCCACCCATCAAATCCTATGTGGTCGAGGAAGAAACAGTGGGTTCTCGCATCCGGTGGGTCACGGCATCGGATCAAGCTCCAATCGCAGCCGCCGTGCAGGCAGTCCTTGACGAGCTATTCGATCATATCGAGCAGGATGCGGCGCTGTTCAGAAAGAAGTAACGAGCGAGAGCAGCGCTAGCGAGTTTGTCGCGATCGAGTCAACCAGAGCGCGGCAAGAGTTCCCAAGGTGAGTCCCGCTGTGAACAAGGCCCCCGCCACCACGACCTCGGCGGTATTCCAGCCACGATGATTCTGTTTTCGCAATTCATGCTTGAGGTTCGGCAAATGCGATTCAGCGCCGAGCCATTCTTCTGAAGCGACGGAAGATGTCCAGGGGAAACGTTTCATTCCTCGGTCCTTTTCCATTTGATGAACCACAACTTTTCTCATACAGCCTAGCGATTAGCCGATCGCTGTGCGGCCCTGGTTGAATCGGTCCCACGACTCCTTCGCTTGCGAGATGGAGGCGGACTCATACTCCGCACAGTCCAGCCGCAACGCGTAGTCGCCGAAGGGCGCATTCACATAGTCGCAGTGATGAGGCTGACCTGCATCGTCGTACTGATGCGGACGGAAAAACCGACATGACACGCACATCCGTGCCACAGAGATTTCTCCTTGTTGTTGCAATGTCCGGATGACTTTCATGAGGCCTTTTAAAAAGGCCACCTGCTCCGTGGACGTTAACGCGCTGGCCGCCTCGGCAAGAAGATTGGGGATTCCCACTGCCGGGGCACAAGCCCGGGCGCCTCTGGCCGTCAACTCAACATTGACGATCCGACCATCTCTATGCGAACGGAAGCGCTTGACCAATCGCTTCCGTTCGAGGGTTGCGACTGCCTCGGACGCCGTCGGTAAGCGCACCACTAGTTCTTGAGCAATGGCCGAGACTTGGGCGCTGTGATCGGCCTTGCTTCGGAGCAAGGTGAGCACTTGGCGCTGCAGAGGACCAAGACCGGCTTGCCCTTCACGCCGCCAAGTCCTGCTTTTTAGCGCCAGGCTGATTTTTTCGAGCCCGGCCGCAAGTTGAACCGGTACGGGCAGCCGATCTTTCGGCAACGGCTTCGCCGGTTGGTTCAGTACGCTCAGTTCAGCCATGGCAGCCCCTTAGAGAACCTCTTAGCGAGTGTAGTGGGTCGAGGAAACTCCGTCAAGCCCCAATTGCCACGAGGAAATCTCCCGGCGAGCGCTCAGTGAGCAACATCAATGAAATTGCACACAGAACTGAACAATAACGGCCGTTTTAATTGACAATGAAACGTGCAGAAACAAACTAAGCGGCTTTGAGAGGATCGGCAGATTCGCTGAAACAGTCCGGACAGTAGGTATAGGTTAGGCGGGATTTCGTAGGGTCGACGCCATTCGCCATCCTATAAACGTCCCGAGTGACCCAGCGCTCATAGGCGGTTTCCCCATCGTCATGGAAGAGTTGACAGAGGCTGCAGACACGGATCAAGACAGCTGGATCAGAAGCCATGCGACATCCTTTTACAGTCCAGCATATAGGACAGCCTGCCGTTCGATGATTGGGATTTCCCCTAGGAAGTGGTCCGAGGCAACCTAGTGACACGCGGGAACGATCCTAGAACAGTGGCGCACTTCACTGGCTGATGCCCCGACCCCGTAGCCTGTTGGCGGCAGCATAATGGCGAAAGGCATCCCGTTTCCGCCCGAGCTTTTCATACAGCTGGGCCAAGTTACAGTGCGCCTCAAAAAAGTCCGGCTCATGCAACAAGGCCTCTTTGTACGCCGAAATAGCCGCACTTTTCTGGTGACGATCTTCCAACAACACGCCAAGGTTGAAGTGAGCCAGAGCCAGTTTGGGTTCATGCTCCAGGGCGCGACGATAACAGGATTCAGCATCGGCCAACAGACCGAGATTGTGGTTCAGGAGACCCAGATTAATATGCGCGTCGGTAAAACCAGGGTGTAACCGAATGGCTTCCTGATAGGCCTGTCGGGCCTCCTCGGGAGAATCCTCTACCAAGGTCAATGCTCGCTGAAACCACCTCTCGGCCGTTTCTCGTTCATTCCGCTGGACCTGTGGTGCTGGCCGCAGCGAGCGAGGTGGGAGCATCTGTGCGGTTTCGAAATTCAGAAGAAATTGGCCAGAATCCGGTTGCCAGCGCGAGGCACCATCCCATACAACCACGCGTTTCCCCGAGGCATAAATTTTTACGCTGGCGATGGAAGTGTCCTCCTCCAGTTGCCGTTCCAGGCATTCCAGAACTTTTCGGATCTTGGCGACCGACACGCCCGCTTCGGTAAGGCCTTTCGTCGTTCGCAGCACGACGAGATTCTGAAATGAGTACGTGCATGACCGGTTTACGCCTGGTAGAGGCAGAAGAGCGGCACGGAGACATGCCCGCAATTGGGACCCATCGAGACGGAGAATACGGCAGAGGTCGGCTGCGGAGTAGTCTCCCGTCATCGTCTCCCGGAGGAAGCCTTCTTGGCTGGTTCACGAGCAGTTTGAGCCGGCAGAGCGCGCGATCGAGCGGTTTTTTTCTGCGCAGTGTTCGCGAGACTTTCCTTAAGCCGCTGCATCAGATCCACGACGTCAGTGACGGGCGCGGCAGCCTTGGGAGACAGTGTGATCGTCTTCCCTTTGGATTTCTGTTCAATGAGCTCAATGACTCGCTGACGATATTCGTCTTGATAAGCCCCAGCGTCGAATCTATCGGTGGAAATCGAGTCAATCAATTGTGTGGCGAGCTTAAGCTCGGCAGAAGCGGGCTTCTGGTCACTCTTCGGCACTTCTATAAATGGCCGTATTTCATCATGGTAATACATCCTGTGCAGCAGTAAGCGACCATCCACTGAACGGATGACATGCAGGCTGTCCTTTCCTCGCCAGACGTATTTCGCGAGAGCGACCCGCTGCATATCTTCCATCGCTTGCGCCAATAATTGATATGCCTTTTCCCCCTGCTTCTCCACTCCTAGATAATAGGTGCTTTCGAAATAGATCGGATCGACGGCGCTTAACGGAACAAATTCCAAGATTTGCATGGCCTCACTTTCCGCCGCCTGCAATCGGTCCAGCTCTTCCTGATCGATACGAACATATTCGTCCTTCGTAATCTCATAACCTTTTGTGAGTTCCTCGTACTTCACCTCCCGTTGACAGACAGGACAGAACCGCTGTTGCTTGATGCGGCTGCCACAGACTGCATGCAACTGATTGAAATGGATGTCTTGCTCGTCGATGGCGGAATAAATCCCAACGGGAATGGTCACAAGCCCGAACGAAATGTGTGCCGTTTCAAGCCGACGTCCCATTGTCCGTAGAGTGCGTCGCCTCAAATGCGGGGGGTACTAGGAGAAACCCTAGCTTATCCAGCCTTGCGTCAAGGTCTTGAATCGAGATCGACGACGGGTGCTTGCTTGTGCTGCGTGTGCCGACTATGACCATAGGCTATGCCGACTCAGCGTAGCGCATTCAACCTTTACGCCGCCCGTCGGAGAGTCCTCCGAGCCGTTCTTCTTCTCGGCTTTTTCGCGCGATCGCGCTTCGTGCCGTTGATCTTCCTGGCCATAAGAGCTTCCTTCTGCTCTCTCGCTTTCTGCTCTAATCTCTCCCAATCCAGGTCAGCCTTTTCTGCCTTCGGAAACATCGTACCTTCTTCTTCTTTGACGTGGTGTTTGATGTTCTCTCCTAAGACTTTAAACTTCGCGTGGTATCGATCATCGCTGGGGCGCATCCTCTTTAATTCGTTCATTAATACATGGGCGACGTGGTGCTCCTCCAAGGCTTCATCCATGATGTCTTCTTCATCCAATTTCTTTCGAATTGCAGGATAGATGAGGCTTTCCTCTAATTTTGCATGGACTTCTAACTCAAAAAGCGTTTCTTGAATGATCCGTTCTCTCGAACGGGCATCCTGCGCGTCTTCGAATTGTTCAAATAAGTCTTTGACCTTTGCATGGTCCTTCTCCAACATTTCAAACACAGGATTTGACGATCCGAATAAAGACATAGTCCCTCCTTGCTATGCTGACAATGGACATTCACTCTGCTTAAGGAAGACCACTAGTTCAACCATCCTATGCGTCAACGAAGTCACACCGAACTAGTGAGCCCCCTTGCTACAAAGAGAGAGGCACCACTACTCTGACAGGCAGCTAGAAAGATGAGGCCGATGATCCTCCTGCCCTACGGCGTCTTTAGAGGGACAAGGAAGAGGCAAGGTGGTTTCCAGAAGCCCTATGGCGGACAGAGTTTAGTTGCCCATGGAAGCGAGTTAATCGGTGAATTCGATGGCAACCGTCGAAGTAAGGAACCTTCGTGAGAGAGAAGGTTGGAAGTTTTCTATCTGCACGACACTCTGCTTCCGACCTGCATCGGCCTTTCCAGAGAACAAAGGTGAGTGCCTCTGGCCCCTCGAAACGTTCCTTCTGGTGTGGAGGCGCCGAGCGGAATTGAACCGCTGAATCACAGCGTTGCAAGCTGAGCCCTTGGCCACTTAGGTACGGCGCCGGGGTCAGAATAAGAGGCCGCCCATCGCTGCCGGTACTAGTTGTTACCCGAGCTACTAGTAAAATTACCATTTCGAGAGGAAAAAGCAGAGCTGCGGACGAGCAGAAGTTTATCCTCTCAATTTCATTTTACCTCGAGAGAATTTAACGTGAAATTAACAGGTTGATGAACACTTTGTCATTTGTAGAAGAATAGAATACCGCGGACTCTACAGAATGTTATGACGAGGTGTACAAATGGAATTAAGAATGGACGTTCATCAGTCCTTGCTACGCACGCATGGTCTCTCGCATGAATCCGCCACCATAATTCTCTCGTCTCGGATGGAGGTCTTATATGCCTCTCAGCAAGCGCAAGACATTCTCAAAGAACTAAAAGGAATCATTCTTCGCCCGGATGTCTCGATTCCTCCTGCCATACTCGCCTATATTGGGCAGCGGGTGATGAAACAGATTCAGATGCAGCGCATCCAAGCCAATTTTGCTCCTATTTTTGACCAATGCTCAATCAAAGCAAGACACGGATCCTATCAATGCTCATCACTCGGTATTCCTTCAAAAACTGCGATTGATCACGCTCAAATAATTCTCGTTCTGCGTGAAGATCGTTGGACCAGTCTTCGTCTTCGACCCGTAAACCCCACACGGCGATCCCTGTGGGCACATTTCTCACGATTGTGTTCCTTAACCAGAGTTCCCTCCCCTGCGATTCAGCAAAGGAACTAGACGAGCTTTCCCTTCCCGTTTAGTTTGGTCCGCCCGGTTAACTGCTTGGACTAGATGCGACCAAAAAGGTAGCTCGCAGGCAATGAGTCCCTGAGATAGTAAAGCTTCCCGAAATGCAAAGGGGCCAGTCTTTCGACCGACCCCTTCAATCCTGAGTATTATGTTCGGCTCAAATCAGCGAGTCAGAGTCGCCGCTTCGATTGTTCCCTCAAGGGTTCGTTCTCAAGCAACTTCAGTCATTGTCTGACTGATTGGGTGTCTGCTTGAGGTGGTGCCTCTCCCAAGATTTCGACTACGTCAGACGTCAACGTAATGGTTGG
>DASTQY010000194.1:0-13799 GCA_035761525.1 Nitrospira sp.
CCTCCGCCAGACGTGGCCGGTCCGGTCGACACGGGCTGAGGCAGTGGAGGTTTCTCTTGTCCAGTCGACAGTTCCAGGAATTCCTGCTGATTGCCTTGCCGGACCACGATGCCGTTTCGCCGGATCTCACTCAACTCTCCGATGTCGGGAATCTCGTCATGGAGCCGGAGAAACAGCTGGCGCTTGCTGCCAAGCTCTTCGATGATCGCCGATATGCCATCACGGTCTCCAACCACTACGCCAAGCACCTTGATCTTGGACGCAAGGTTTAAGGTCTGGCGCATAGGTACGCCGGTTGGTCCGCCTGTTATGGTCCCTCCCATCGCGGCAATCGGGTCTGCCGGAAGTGGAAACAAGCCACTCATGCGCACCTGTTCGGCGAGCGCAGCGGGGGAACGAGAGGCGGCACTGTCCTGATCGACGGCTCGCGGCAGTGCCACGCCGGAGGGAACATACAGTGCCTCCGCAATGACGGCGTTGATCGTATGAGCGATCAAGAATGTCACGCCGAGGAGAAAGATCAATATGAGCACTCGACGAGAGGAGATCATAGGAGAGGGCAGAGCTCCGCAAACATTGTCGGTTATTGTAATGTGCCTCGCTAGGAGGCGCAATAGATAGCGGCTTTTGGTCACGGTTGCGCTAAGAGCGTCAGTAGGAATGCCCTGCTCCCGGCATCTGTCGCGACCGCATGAGATGGCTGACTCAGTGGACAATCGATACGGTTCGATCCATAATTTCTCAACCAAAGGAGATGCTCGTGAAAAAAGCGCTGCTTACCGGCATAACCGGTCAGGACGGGTCATACCTTTCTGAATTTCTCCTGAAGAAGGGGTATGAAGTGTACGGCATCATCCGCCGCTCGAGTTCGTTCAATACCGGCCGTATCGATCCCATCTATGAAGACCCACACGTTCCGCAGCGCCGCCTGCACTTAGTGTACGGCGACCTGAACGATGCCAGTTCGCTCAATCGTATTCTGCGAACCGTGCAACCGCACGAAATCTACAACCTCGGCGCGCAGAGTCACGTTCGAGTCAGCTTCGACATTCCGGAATATACGGGAGAGGTTACCGGCCTGGGCACGATCCGCCTCCTGGAAGCCATTCGAGAATCCGGCCTCAAACCCAAGTTCTATCAAGCGTCCTCCAGCGAAATGTTCGGGAAAGTACTCGAGGTGCCCCAACGCGAGACCACGCCTTTTTACCCGCGCAGTCCTTACGGCGCTGCGAAGGTGTACTCCTACTGGATCACGGTCAACTACCGCGAAGCCTACAATCTGTTCGCGTGCAACGGCATTTTGTTCAACCATGAATCGCCACGCCGGGGCGAAACCTTCGTCACCAGAAAAATTACCAAGGCGGCCGCACGCATCAAGCTGGGCGTGCAGCAGGACCTCTACCTCGGCAATCTCGATGCGAAGCGGGACTGGGGATACGCCGGCGACTACATCGAGGCGATGTGGCTGATGCTGCAAGCTGAACGCCCCGACGACTACGTCATCGCAACCGGTGAGACGCATAGCGTACGCGAAATGCTTGAACTCGCATTTGACCGGCTCCAGCTGGATTGGAAGAAACACGTCAAGATCGACGAGAAGTACTATCGTCCTACCGAAGTGGATCTGCTGATCGGGGATGCCAGCAAAGCTAAGCGGCAACTCGGATGGGCTCCAAAGGTCGGCTTCCATGAATTGATCACGAGGATGGTCGACGCAGACCTTGCCGCCGAACGGGAACGGCTGGACGGAATAAGAGGAAAGTAACGGTGGCGGAATTCTGGTCCGACAAGCGCGTCGTAGTGACCGGCGGGGCTGGGTTCTTGGGCTCGTTTGTCGTCGAGCAGCTCCGGACAAAAGGCTGCCGCGCCGTCGTGGTCCCGAGCAGCAAGGACTATGATCTCGTGGAGATGGACGCCGTCCGTCGTCTCTATGCGGATGCGAATCCCGATGTGGTGGTCCATCTGGCTGCCCGGGTCGGCGGAATCGGAGCGAATCAGGCGAATCCTGGACGGTTTTTCTATGACAATCTCATGATGGGGAGTCAGCTCATTGAAGTCGGCCGTCAGCTGGGCATTAAGAAATTTGTTGCCATCGGAACGATCTGCGCCTACCCGAAATATGCTCCAATTCCGTTCAAGGAAGACGATCTGTGGGCCGGATATCCGGAGGAAACCAACGCGCCCTACGGCCTTGCCAAAAAAATGATGCTCGTCCAATCACAAGCTTATCGGCAGCAGTACGGATTCAACTCAATCGTGCTGTTTCCGGTCAATCTGTACGGGCCTCGTGATAACTTTGATCTCGAAACTTCACACGTGATTCCAGCACTCATTAGAAAATGCGCAGAGGCTCAACAGAATGGGAAACCCGAGATCGTGCTTTGGGGCGACGGTACCCCGACCAGAGAGTTCCTCTATGTCGAAGACGCGGCGGAGGGCATTCTCTTGGCGGCCGAGCAATACAATGAGTCACGTCCCCTGAATCTTGGAACAGGGGAGGAAATCTCAATCAAGAATCTCGCCGGCATGATCGCGGCTGAACTCGGCTTTCACGGACGGATCCTGTGGGACCACACCAAGCCCAACGGACAGCCCCGCCGCTGCTTGGATGTCAGCCGCATCAAGCAGACCATCGGCTTTCAAGCCGCGCATTCACTTCGTGATGGCCTGAAGAAGACGATCCAGTGGTATCGAGCCAACCGCGATGCGTTACGAGAAGTCCGCTTCTAATTCTAAGGCTGTACGACTCGGGCATTTATGCGCGTCGGATTACAGAAAGTGGCGCGACGACCGTCCATCCTTTTTGGCTGCTTACTAACCCTTTGACCCATAAAGACAGATTATAGGGTCTTTGTGGTCCGGCTTTTGCTCAAATCCGGAATGGAAGGCACAACTTTCACCACCAGCCTTGTGAAAGGTTCCATGGAAACCAGGGTAGATGCCGCTGAAAAATATGAACGGGGAGTGACGCTGAGAAAAGCAGGGTTGTTCAAACAGGCCATCCAAGAATTTGAACAGGCGGCGGAAGACCGAACCTATGCGCTCAAAGCACACGCCCAGATCGGCCTGTGCCACAAATCACTGGGACGACACGAAGAAGCGGTGGTGTCTTTTCGCAATGCGCTGAAATCGCCTCAGTCATCAACGAAGGAAACCGTCCAGATTCTTTATGTCCTCGGCCGCTCCCTGGAATTGTTGGGGCGCACTGGTGAAACCCTCGAAGTGTATCGGTGGATCAGACGCGAGGATCCGGCTTACCGGGATGTAGAATCCAGGATCCAACAGTTGAGCGCGAGACGGACCTCCATCAGGAGCAGACAGTCGTCTGCCTCCTGGATCGGAGGGATTCTCAGGTCATGTCAAGATTTGTTGCGCATGCCAAGATAGCCGTTACAACGCCGAGAGATTGGCAATCGCCTTGTACACTGCCTCCGGGTCGCTCAACCGATTCCATCCCAATATCGCGGTCGAGTCTTCAACATACTGGGCAGTCCTCATCCCGTTGAGCACGCAGGTAACGCCAGGCGTGCTCGCAATCACCCACAAGGCCTTTCGTGATAGAGAGTCCATTCGTTTCGATTCAGGAAGAAGCGGATCAATCGAAGCGGCTATCTGTTGCGTCCGGGCGCGACTTCTCTCGGCCGCCGTTCGACGCAGCAATCCCAGGAGCGCAAGGAGTCGTGGAACGTACCGGTCTCTCCAACTCTCCCACTGTTGCTCGGCAGACGTCCCGCGAAGCACCCGAGGAATCGTCTGCAAGACTTGGTTCACGTGCGGCGCGATCATCTGATGCTCGACGTGTTCCCAGTGCTCCAATCCCTGCAACCGGGTGCGTAGCGGCGCCAGCTCTTTGGCCCAGTTAAAATAGTCCTTGGGCTCCAGGCCTTTTCCGCCGTGCGGAATCACCGCAGCGAGCGTTGACCGATACTCGTCCTCTAACTCGTCGACCGCTTGGAATGTCTCCTCAAGGTTTCCTGATTCACCTTCCAACTGAAACTCCGCCAAGCGCACCATGCCCGCGCCGGTGCCCGGCATGGCATTGAGGGGGCGATTCACCAGCACCGCGATCTGTCCTTGCTGAGCAAATTGCAAGACGCTCTGACCATGCTGAGGCCCCGTATTGGGCCGTGTGGCAACATCGCTCTCGAATAGGTTCATGGGACATTGCAAAACGGCAAAGTGATGTCGCGTCATTCCCACTGAGGCGGCCGCGCTCGACGCCGCAGACGACAACTCAAACAGGGAGACGGCTTCAGGATCCTCCTTGTCACGACCGATCGTGTTCGAAGAGACGCCATACCACTTAATGCGGCCGGCCGCCACTTGCGATTCGAAATAGGCAAACGCCTGTTGAATCCGGTGGTAAAAGCGCGCACGGGACTCCACCAGGCTCACCGCGCCGCTTCGGGCCGCTTCCGAGAGAGCGTATTCCGGATTATGCAAAAGGCAAACATCCACTGTCGCCAAGCCCAAACGGTCCAGCGATCCATCGAGTTGGTCTGCGAGAAACTCCGGGTGAATGCAATGCCAAATTCCATCCCCATACTTGACCATGTCAGGGTAGGGACGCCCCGTCCGTTCCCGCGCCTCTGCCTCCTCGAGATTCTGGCCCTGGACATAGCCGATTTTGGTCACGACGATTAGTTCATCTCTGGAAACGGCGCGCTTATTCACCAGCTCACGTAGAACCGTTCCGATCATGCGCTCGCTTCCGCCATCCATGTAGTTGGTAGAGGTGTCGATCACATTCACGCCGGTTTCCAGTGCATGCATCAGCGCCCGGCGATGTTCTGGGTCGTTCTCGTCGACACGGTAACCTCCGAAGCCCAATCTCGAAGCGGTGAGGCCGGTCGATCCGAATGGCGTATAGCCATGGGCGAACCGACCACCTGTCCGAGGCTGATTCACGATTCGGGCGGCGTATCGTGCCGTACCTTCGACGGTGGCTGAACCACCGAGGATTCGGCCCCGTAATTTCTTGCCGCCCACACCGGATGTCGACCGGGTCGAGAGGCGCTGAAGAGCTTCGGCCGCCGACACGGGATCGACCAGCGGCTCTTGGCAGGAAAAATCGCGGCAGATGTACAGTGCAGTCCGGCCATCGACGGGCTTCTTTCCAGCAAGCAAGGGGTGTGATGAGGCTCCATCAGTGCGATGGCTGGTGGCGAGGACGCGGTTCGGCAGATACACGCTCCGTACGGTGTCGTGTAAAGCAGAAAACGCCGGATCGTCTTCGGCACCGATCAATGCCAGTTCGACCGGCCCTTCAGTCAGAAAATCAACCAAAGACAAGCTCTTGGCAAATCCCCGGGGGTATCGCGTCATCTGCTTGCCATACGCACGCATGGCCGCGACGGCGGCCTCGCGCCACTCGGGACGGTCCAGGTGAAATGACAGACGGGCTAAAAGCGTTGCGGCCACGGCATTGCCACTCGGCGTCGCGCCATCAGCACCTTCTCGACCGCGCACAATCAGTGTCTCGTGATCCTTGGCCGTGGTGTAAAACCCTCCGAGGTCATGATCTTGAAACGCCTCCAGGAGGGACACCGCAAGCGCGCCCGCTCTCTCGAGGAACCGCTCTTCGCCGCTGGCTTCATAGAGATCGACCAACCCTTCTCCAAGATAGGCATAGTCTTCTAAGACTGCGTTGTGTTGTGCACGGCCCTTTCGTGAGGTTCGAAGCAGGCGATTGTCCTTCGTGTAATGCATCCGGAGGAGATACTCGGCAGACCGTCGGGCCGCCTCCATGTACTCAGCTCGACCGAGCACACGTCCGGCTTCCGCCATGGCAGAGATCATCATCCCGTTCCAGGCGGTGATGATCTTGTCGTCCAGACCCGGCGGCACCCGACGGGTGCGTGCCTCATAGAGCAGCGCCCTGCCGCGTTGCAGAGTGTTACGCAGTTCCTCGATCGGGACGTGTAACTCTTGTGCAATGACGTCGAGCGGTCGCATCCGGTTGGGGATGTTCTTATGCTCCCAATTGCCTTGTTTCGTAATATCGTACACGGCGCAGAAGCGGCGGCGGTCTTCTTCGTTGTCGAGCGCTTCGGCGACCTGCTCGGGCGTCCACACGAAGAACTTTCCTTCCTCACCTTCCGAATCTGCATCGGTGGCGGAATAGAACGCTCCTTGAGCATCCGTCATTTCGTGAAGCACGTAATCCAGTGTTTCGGTGACCACCTGGCGGTAAGACTCATTCGCGGTAACCTGAAACGCCTCGAGATAGACCTTCCCCAGCAAAGCGTTGTCGTAAAGCATTTTCTCGAAATGAGGGACAAGCCAGCGTTCGTCGGTCGAATACCGTGCAAACCCGCCTCCGATATGGTCATAGATTCCTCCTGCAGCCATGGCGTCAAGGGTGGTCCTGACCATCTGCAGCGCCATAGGATTGCCGCTCCTCCGGTAGCATCGAAGCAGGAGAGAGAGGGCGGCAGCCGGGGGGAATTTCGGAGCACCTCCGAATCCACCGAAGCGCGCATCAAACTCCTGCTTGAATTCTTCCACGACCACATCAAGGACTTCCTCACCGACGGAGATCGGAGCCGGGGTTTGCCACTCACGCCGTAATCGGGCAGTCATGTCCTGGGCCTGAGATCGGACTCCGTTCGGATCTTTGTTCCAGACGTCCGCGATCTGTTGCAACAGATCCGGAAAGCCCGGACGCCCCCACCGACCAGCGGGCGGGAAATAGGTTCCTGCAAAGAACGGCTGCTGTTCAGGAGTCAGAAAGACGGTCATCGGCCAGCCACCCTGGCCATGATTCATCGCGACCGTAGCGGCCATATAAATCTCATCGAGATCTGGTCGCTCCTCACGATCGACTTTGACGCAGACAAAGCACCGATTCATCACAGCTGCGATCGATTCGTTTTCAAACGACTCACGTTCCATGACATGGCACCAGTGACAAGCGGAATAGCCAATGGACAGTAGGATCGGACAATTCCTCTGTCGTGCGGTGTCTAAGGCTTCCGTTCCCCACGGGTACCAGTCAACCGGATTATAAGCATGCTGAAGGAGATAGGGACTCGTCTCGTGAACCAGTCGATTGGGCTTGCGTTGAGGCGTTGAAGTAGACATAGGTCACGGTAGCACCGGCTTCTGAAAGCGGTCAATGCGTCAAAAAAAAGGTCTATGGCCGTAAGACCATAGACCTTGCGGGACACTCAACAGGACCAGACAGTCGGGGAGGAGCCGCGACTCCTTTACTTGCCCTTCTTCTCGTCCTTCTTCTCTTCCTTTTTCTCTCCAAAGGTGTCCATCTGGCCACCCTTCTTCTCATCCTTCTTGTCCTTATTCTCATCGCCGTACACGAGGACGTGGCCACCCTTCTTCTCGTCCTTCTTGTCCTTATTCTCCTCGCCCGCGAACGAAGGAGCGCTGAAAGCAACCGCCACCGCCACTGCCATGATAGTCATTAACGCGCGCTTCATAGGTATCCCCCCTTAGACTGTTCGTTGGCCTGCCCATCAGGCAAACGGGCGCCTACCGTAGCCAATGGGTCAGGGATTTGTCAATGACCACGATACCCAGACCATTGGAATCAATCGCCGGTCGCTCTCCTCTGTGGTAAAGTTAAGAGACAGTATTTCGGCCCCTCGCTCCCATGAATGACATCGGCCCATACTCAAACTATCGCCTCACCGTTCGACTGGAACTTGCTAACAAACCAGGAATATTTGCCAAGGTTGCCTCGGCTCTCGCAGAAGAAGGCGCCAACCTCGGTGCTGTGGATCTGGCGTCGGCGACCGCGGACCGGATGGTCAGGGATGTGACCTTTGATGTCCGGGACGAAGCCCATGGCGAACGCGTTCTGGCTAAATTGAACGACATTCCAGACGTGACCGTGCTCTCGGCCTCTGATCGTATTTTTCTCCTCCACCTGGGAGGGAAGATCCAGGTGAAGAGCAAGCTGCCACTGACTACCCGCAACGTACTGTCGATGGTCTATACGCCTGGCGTGGGCCGTGTAGCTCAAGCGATCGCCAAAGACAAATCCAAAGCCTATGCCTTCACGACGAAGAGTAACACTGTCGCGGTGGTGACAGACGGATCAGCCGTGTTAGGCCTGGGAAATCTCGGGCCGGAAGCGGCCCTTCCGGTGATGGAAGGCAAAGCGATGCTCTTCCAGGAATTGGCCGGAATCGATGCCTGGCCCATTTGCCTGGCGACTCAGGATCCGGATGAGATTGTGCGCTCCATCCAAGCGATTGCCCCAGGATTCGGGGCAATCAACCTCGAGGACATCAGCGCACCTCGCTGCTTTGAGATCGAACGTCGACTCAAGGCGTCGCTGGACATTCCGATCATGCATGACGACCAGCATGGTACCGCAGTGGTCTTGCTCGCCGCATTGACCAATGCCTTGACCGTAGTAGGTAAGCATATCCAACAGGTTCGTGTCGTGGTCAATGGGCTTGGCGCTGCGGGCACTGCCTGCTGCCGGATCCTCCTTGCAGCTGGCGTGTCCCATCTCCTCGGTTGCGATAAGGAAGGGATCGTTCTGTACGGAGACGCCGCCCAACTGCGGGCCTGCCGTACCGATCTGACGGCGTGCCTGACGCCCGAGCGGCCACACGGCAGCTTGCGCGACGCTTTGCGCAATGCCGATGTGTTCATCGGACTGTCCGTGGGCAACCTGTTGGACGCGGAGGACCTTGACCTGATGGCGCCGGATAGAATTGTCTTCGCCATGGCCAATCCCGACCCCGAGGTGCCGCCTCAGTTGGCGCTTTCTCACTGCCGCATCTTCGCGACCGGCCGCTCGGATTTTCCGAACCAGATCAACAACGCGTTGGCGTTCCCCGGTATTTTCCGTGGCGCGCTCGATGTGCAGGCCAGCGAGATCAACGAACCGATGAAACTTGCGGCAGCCCGGGCTCTGGCCGAAACGATTCCGAGGGCCGCCCTCAGCGATGACTACATCGTGCCCAGCCTGTTCGACAAAGATGTCGTTCCCCGGGTGGCACGAGCAGTCGCTGCAGCTGCGCGTCAGAGTGGTGCAGCGCGTCGAAGATCGAAGCCTTTCGACGAACGGCCCCTGATTTGATCCCGACTGAGCAAGCGCCGTGTTTCTCCTGAGAAATGCACGTGTCCTCCCTTCAGCGCCACTGTCCTCCTGTGCTACAATGCCCGGAATTCCCTGGAGCGTCTGCGCCATGCCCTTTTCCGCCGCCAAATACATGAAGTTTCGAAACGGCATGAACAAGCGGATCGGCTCCCTGCGTTCAAAGACGGAAGACAGCATGGAAATTGCCGTAGACACCATGATGGAAGAGCGGGTGGACAGCTACTTCCGGATCGAGCAGGGCCTGGATGAGATCATCAAGTCTTTGCTGCAGATAGAAGAAGAGCTGGAACAGATCTGCGATCTATCTGGCGCCATGCGCCTCGAATCAAGGCTGGAGTTCGTGGAAGACCGTTGGGACGATCTCGACAGCGAAATTCGCGAACGGCCCAGGCGCCGCAGGCGGCGCATAAGCCTCGCTGATATGCTGAAGGCGGCCGGCGGAGGCGGCGGTGATCTCTCCCAAAGCTCAGGAAGTGTCAATAACGCCGTAGACGCCTATGCCATTATGGGAGTAGAGTTCGGCAGCTCTTTGGCCGAGGTGACAGCGGCGTTCAGACAAAAGGCGAAGCTGTTGCATCCCGATGCCAATCACGGCGATCGCAGCTCCGAGCCGGAACTGCGGCGGATGTTGGATGCCTATCAGTTCTTGAAGGAATACCTGAGCCTCAGTAACACGGAACCGATGCAGCCGCCGAAGCGCCCCTACAGCCCAGCCGAGTAATGCCACAGTGACCACCCCTCCTGAGGAACGGTACATCACCGACAGCGCGGCACTCGAGGCTCTGTGCAAGCAATTACGGTCCAGTCGCCGGGTGGGGCTGGATACGGAATTCGTCGGCGAAGACAGCTTCATCCCGAAGCTGGAACTGATCCAAGTCGCCACGCATGACCTTGCTGCCGTCATCGATTTTCCCGCCGTCCAAGCCAAGGGATCGCTTGCCCCGTTGTGGGACGTGATCTGCGATCCTCATATCGAGAAGATCGTGCATGCGGGTCGCCAAGATCTTGACCTCTTTGCGATTCACGCCGGGCAGATTCCCCAGCCGTTTTTCGACACGCAAATCGCTGCGGCCATGCTCGGCTTCGGAGCGCAAGTCGCCTACGCAAATTTGGTTCAGCGGATTCATGGGACGAAGTTGGCAAAGGCTCATACGTTTACCAATTGGAGTGCTCGGCCACTTTCATCTGATCAAATCGCCTACGCCGCTGAAGATGTGCAGTTTCTGCTGCCTATTCATACTTACCTGCAGAGGCGGCTACAGGCGCTCGGCCGGACTGAATGGGTCCGAGAAGAATTTTCACGCCTAGAGACAAGCGTAGGGGAGAAGAATAAAGACCCGCTCGATCGATATCAACGCATCAGGGGATGGGATACCCTGAAGCCCAGACACGCTGCCATCCTACGAGACCTGGCCGCCTGGCGCGAAGCCGAAGCCCGCCGGCGTAACGTACCCAGGGGGCGCGTGATTCGTGACGAAGTGCTGTTACAATTGGCGCGGCATCCGCCGCGCAGTGTTGATGAACTCCGTGGGCTCCGCGGCTTGCACGGATCTGAAATCGAACGGAACGGCGAGCAGTTGATCACCCTGATCACAACGGCGCTGGAACTTCCGCCTTCTGCCTGGCCTGAGGTGCCCCGTGAGCGCAAACCCGAACCGGAGTCCGTCGGATTGGTGGAACTCCTTCAAGCGGTATTGAAGGCACGCTCGGCAGAGATGGAAATTGCTCCCACATTGCTCGCAACGACAGCCGATCTCCAGGCGCTCGTTGAAGCCAAGGAAAAGAAGAGACAGGCGGACCTTCCACTATTGCGAGGATGGCGACGCCAATTAATCGGCGATCTACTTACGCAGATCCTCGATGGCAGCGTGACGGTCTCCGTAGACCCGGCAAAGGGAGTCCTGCGGATGTCCGGAGACACGGTGACCACCAGTCTGTCATAAGCCTGCCGCACCCTTTCTCGTTACCTCCGCACTGTTCAAAAACTGCCTTAGGCCATCCACGGCGTGCATCACCATGGCGCCACCGGTCCGTGCGGGGGTCCGCAACCCAGTGATTTCGGCGTCTTGCGCAATCCTCCACACACCCGGCTGCAGCCTCATCTGGTACAGAACTGGCACCTTTGGGCTCGACCCCATCTCCGATGCTGCTCATAGTACACAACATACTGAAGGCCATCCTCGCCTTTGTTGTTCCGGGGGGGTTGCTCTTTTTACTCGCGTTAGGCTTCCTCCGCCCCAGTGGACTCCCATTGTGGTGTCAGAGTCCGGTTGCCGCATTGCCCTATCTCGCGCTGGTATTCGGCCTTGTGTTCGGCTGGTACTTTGTCAGCGCGAGAATGCTCTTCACGCTGGTCGTCCTCACATTCGCCGACCGGGCACTCCTGGCATTTCCTTTTCAAAAGGATCCCGACCCAGTGAATCAGATCGTGTTTTCAACATCCGCCTTCTTGGTGCCGATGAACATCTTGGGATTCTCGATCTTGCGAGAAGGACGAGCGGGGACCATCTGGCACGCGATGGCCGCGATGCTGCTTCTTGTTCAGCCTCTTGTCGTCCTGTGGCTGTGCCAACCGGGACAACAGGATCTAGCCCTCGCCCTTGTCACCTCCGGACTTACACGGTGGCCGAGCGGTTGGACACCGATTCCACAGGCGGCGCTCCTGGCGTTTTTCATTGCCGTGACGCTGCAGATGAGCCGCTTTGCGTTGAGGCGGAATCCTATGGATGCGGGAGCGGCCTGGGCATTGGGTACCGTGTTGGTCGCGTATCACGGAATGCATTTCGGATGGAACCCGACCCATTACTTCTCGGTTGCAGCACTGATCGTATTTGTGTCACTCGTGCAAGCTTCCTATCAGGAAACGTACCGTGACGAACTGACGGGGATCTCCGGACGCCTGGCGTATGAAGAGTCCACCGCCCAGCTTGGCAGCAACTTTGCCCTCGCTGTGCTGGCGATCGATCAACTGAAGTCCTATGCGGGAAGCCATGGAAGGCCGGTCGTGGAACAGGTTCTGAAACTCATGTCCCAAAAAGTCGAATCTGCCTGCCACGGAGGGCGGGTGTTCCGTGTCAGCGGGGAGGAATTAACCTTGCTGTTCCCCCACCGGTCCGCAATGGAAGCTCTGGTCGCACTGAATGAGGTGCGCAAAACCGTCGAGTCCGCCTCTCTGTTTCTTCGAGGCCGCGACCATGTGTGGGACAATACTGGCGGGACAAAATCGCCGGGACCGAGGGATCGAGCACTGCCGGTGACCGTCAGTATCGGAGTGGCTGAAAAGTGCGGAGACGCGGCTTCGCTCGAGCTAATCGTCAAGTCTGCCTACCGCGCCCTCTATGAGGCGAAGGCCGGAGGGGGAAATGCAGTAAAACGAGGGGCAGTGACACGCCAATCCCTCCATCGCTCGTCCGGTAAGATTGTAACTGCGAGCGAATACTAACGCCTTAGAGTAGATCGCTGACTTTTTCTGCAGGTCGGGCCAACAACGCCTTTTCACCTTGCTCGACCAGCGGACGCTGAATCAAATCCGGATGCCTGACCATCACCTCGATGAGTTCATCATCGGTCAGGGATGTTCGGGCGAGGCCGAGCTGCTTATACGCGTCTTCTTTGGTTCTCAAGACATCCCTCGCCGAGAGGTTGGCTTTCTTCAACAGCATCTTGAGTTGTGAGGCGGTGAACCGCTGCTCGTAGTAGTTAATCGCTGTGAATGGTTTGCCACTCTCCTTAAGGAGTTGGACGGCCTGCCGACAGGTCGAACAAGTGGGCTTGTGGTATATGGTAATTTTAGACATACGTGCTCCACACTCGTTGCTTGACGCCTTTTTTTCGCTTGTGGTACATGCTTCTCAGCACTCCTTATCTCTTCCTTACCATGCCGACGGTCGGAACCAGCTCCAGCGGTCAGTTCTCCTGCGCAACCCCCACGCAGCATACATTACGCGACCTTCGCACGAAGCGGAAGGGCCAGCCGGTGTTCGTGATGGGTCATGTCCTCGAGCGGAAAGGACAGGAAGCTACCTTCGAGGTTTTCAATGACCGTCTGGCAGTCGTGAAATTCATCGACGGGGTGGCGATTGGGTACGACCCCTACGAACTCCTCCTTCCCACCGATATCGATCCGGATGGCACGGCCTACTTTGAAATCCGTTCTTGCGCTCAGTGCCAGCAACTCTTCCCTTTGACTACCGACGAGTGCGACTCCGACCCCGAACCGACCGCTTGCCCTGAATGCCGCGGCTAAGCAGTGGGCAGTGCCGTGTCAATCAACCAAAGGCGCAACTTCAATCGCTTTCTTGATCAAGCAGTCGCCTGCAAACGATTGCAGAGACATGGGCAGCATCCCCGCGTCGATGATGCGGACGGTGACAACCCGGTAACCGTCGGGCGCTTTGGTGCCCTCGACGCGCATCGCATGACAGATTTCCAATTTTTTCCACACGAGATTGTTGAGGATGGCGTCTGAGGCGAGCAGCTTGGTATCCACGGCAACGTCATTCACAGAAGCCCTGACAGGCACGCGTGACTTATCTCTCGGCACTTCACTGACGACCGCGAAAATCAACAACTCGTCGTCGGCATACCCAAGCCTCCCTGCTCCGATAAGGATGCTGACTGCCACAGCCAAGGCCCAATAGCACTTCATGCCTGTCCTCGCTGTCTGTCCCAGGGTCAAGCCGAGCGCGTAGACCAGTTGTGGCGATGCGTTAACGCGCCGGGCCAG
>DASTQY010000195.1:0-7814 GCA_035761525.1 Nitrospira sp.
TTCGGCCAGCAGAACTACAGCATGCGGATCATCCTGAATCCGCTGATGATGGCCCGGTTGAGTCTGACCCCTACGGACATCGCCACGATTATCCGCGAACAGAACCGGGACTATCCGGCTGGACTGATCGGCCGGGAACCGGCCATGAAGGGCACTGAGTTGACGATCCCCGTCATTACAAAAGGCCGGCTCACGGACGTGAAGGATTTTGAAGAGTTGATCGTTCGCGCATTGCCGGACGGATCCCTGGTGCGTTTGAAGGACGTGGCTCGAATTGAATTGGGAGCACAATCGTATGCGCTGGAAGGCCGGTGGAACAGCCGCCCTACGACGTTCATCGTGACCTTTCTCGCGCCGGGTGCGAATGCGTTAGATACCGTCCGTGCGACTCGTACGGTCATGGACAAGCTCGCCAAAGACTTTCCCCCGGGCGTGTCCTACGACATTCCTTATGACACAACCCGGTTTATCGAAGTGTCCATCAAAGAAGTCGTCAAAACCCTTGTGGAGGCCATGGCTCTGGTCATCCTGGTCGTCTATCTCTTCCTTCAGAGTTGGCGGACAACGATTATTCCGACTGTTGCCGTGCCGGTGTCCTTGATCGGGACTTTCGCCGGTCTCTATGCGCTGGGCTTTTCGATCAACACCATCACTTTGTTTGGAATGGTATTGGCGATCGGTATCGTGGTCGACGACGCCATCGTCGTCGTGGAAAACGTCGAGCGGCACATGCGGGAGGATCGCGTCTCGGCCAAAGAGGCCGCCAAACGAGCCATGTCCGAAGTCACCGCGCCCGTGATCGCTATCGTGCTGGTGTTGGTCTCGGTCTTCGTCCCGGTGGGCTTCATTGGCGGGATTACCGGAGCGCTGTATAAACAATTCGCCGCGACCATTGCGATTTCGGTCACGGTTTCAGGGTTTGTGGCCCTCACCCTCAGCCCTGCGCTCTGTAGCATGTTTCTCGTGCACCGCGAAGGAGAGCGCGGCGGGTTTTGGAAATGGTTTGACCGCGCCTTCGGCGGTACTCAGCGAGGCTATACCAGCATCGTGAGCAAACTCGTCGCGAGGCCCATCCGCGTCATGCTCGTCTTCGGTCTCGTCGTGTTGTTATCGTCAGGCATGTTCGTCAGCCTGCCGCGCAGTTTTCTGCCCGAGGAGGATCAAGGCTACTTTATTGTGGTGGCGCAGCTTCCGGATGGTGCGTCGAAGCAGCGCACGGACGCGGTGCTCGAACGGATCGAAAAGTTTTTCCAAGCCAATCCGGCGGTTCATTCGACCGATGCCATGTCCGGGCAGAATTTTGTCTTCGGCACGAGAGGTCCAAACGCTGCAACGATGTTTGTGCCTCTGCATCTATGGGATGAACGCACAGAACCTCAGTATCACGTTCAATCGCTGATTGGGATGGCGTATGCAGAATTTGCCAAGATACCTGAGGCGCTGCTTCTGGCCTTTAATGCCCCGTCTCTTCGCGGCGTTGGCACAGTCGGCGGATTTTCAGCTCAGTTGCAAGATCCCAGCGGCGGGGACTTCAAAAAATTTGCGGCTGTGGCCCAGCAATTTGTCGAGCGCGCGAAAAAGGAACCGGCCATCGGCCAAGTGGGTACGAACTTTCGGGTGTCTGCGCCGCGTCTGTATGCCCATGTCAATCGAGAACGAGCCAAAGCCCTCGGCATACCGATCTCCGATGCCTTTGACACCTTACAGGCCTACTTCGGCACCTTCTACATCAATGACTTCCTCAAGTTCGGTCGCATCTATCACGTGCAGACTGAAGCCGATGCCGAATACCGGTCCAAGCCGCAGGATATTTCCAAGATCTACATCCGCGCGCAGAATGGACAGGGCGCCAGCATGATCCCCCTGGACACGGTCGTCACGACGGAATATCAAAGCGGGCCCGATCCCGTAAACCACTTCAACGGGTACAACACGGCGCTGGTTCTTGGATCGGCGGCACGAGGCTATAGTTCTGGGCAGGCGCTGGAAGCCTTGGAGCGGGCCGCCAATGAGGTATTGCTGCCGCAAGGCTATGACATTGATTGGAGCAACATTTCCTTTCAAGAGCGTCGGGTGGGAAGCCAATCCAACGTTGTGTTTCTGATCGGTTTGTTGATGGTCTTCCTGGTTCTCGCGGCGCAGTTCGAAAGCTGGGCGGTCCCGTTTGCGGTTATTCTCGCGGTCCCGTTTGCAATCTTTGGCGCCCTGTCCGCCGTATGGTTGCGCGGTTTCTCAAACGACATCTATTTTCAGATTGGCATGGTCACGCTCATCGGGCTGTCCGCGAAGAACGCCATTCTGATCGTCGAATTCGCCAATACTCGGTATGAAGCGGGCATGCCACTCATTGACGCGGCGATTGAAGCGGCAAGGCTGCGTTTCCGTCCGATCATCATGACGTCGATGGCCTTCATCTTCGGCATGTTCCCGTTGGTCATAGCGACGGGTGCAGGCGCCGCCAGCCGGCAATCTATCGGCACCGGGGTGTTGGGCGGCATGCTCGCCGCCACGTTTTTGGCGATTTTTTTCGTTCCGTTGTTTTACGTGTTGATCAGGAAGCTGACTGGCCGGATGGCGGTCCCCTCGCACCAGGTGCACAAGGCCACGCTGCTTCCGGAAGGAGAAGGTTGATATGCGTCCCTATCTGTTGATGACGATCGCAGTCCTTATGGCGTCCTGTGCGCTAGGACCCGACTATGAGCGGCCCGCTGCCGACAGCGAAGATCGCTTCCGGATGGCGGAAGCGGGCGGCGACGCGCCTTCAATGGCGAACCTCCCATGGTGGGAACTTTTGAAAGACGAGCAGCTTCAACACTTGGTCCGCACTGCGCTGGCTGAAAATAGAAATCTGCAAAAAGCCGCGGCCACCGTCGAGGAGTTTCAGGCCAGGGCCTGGGTGGCCAAGTCGGATTTTCTTCCCAACATGATCGCCTCCGGCAACGCTCCGTCGTTCGGCCGGAAGACCGTTTTCCTGTTTCCGGGGTTCCCGAATCCATTCAACTATTACCTCCAGGCCAATCTGTCTTGGGAGGTGGATGTATGGGGACGGATCCGGCGTGCCAATGAAGCGGCGCGCGCCGACCTCTTCGCGAAAGAAGAAAGCCGGCGGGCGGTGGTATTGGAACTGGTCAGCGCGGTGGCGGAATCCTACTTTAATCTCTTGCAGTTCGACACGCAGCTGGCGATCGCCAAGCGCACCCTGCAGTCCTGGGAGGAATCCGTTCGTATTGCGCAGGCGCGATTACGCCAGGGGATGACGTCAAAACTGGATGCCGATCAATTTGAGGCCGAGCGAGCGAATGCCGCGGCAAGGATCGCCGAATTGGAGCGGCAAATGATCCAGGCAGAGAATCATCTGAGCGTCCTGCTTGGCAGAAAACCCTTTGAGATTTCTCGCGGGAGGTCGCTCGTGGAACAGACGCTGCCACCCACGATTCCGCCGGGCCTGCCTTCCGAACTGCTCCAGCGGCGCCCGGATATCCTGCAAGCCGATCGTGCGTTAAACGCCGCGACGGCCCGGATCGGCGCCGCTAAGGCAGACCGCTTTCCGAAAATTTCGCTCACGGGCCTACTCGGTGCGGCCGATCCTAGAACCGGTAGCATCTTTTCAGATGTGTCGTCGTTCGGCGCGGCCGGAGCCGGCTTCACGCTACCGTTATTCAACGCGCAGGCACTGGGATTCCAGCAGGACGCGGTGGAGGCCCAAGCCAAGGAATCGCTGGCGGAGTATCAACAAACGGTGCTCACGGCGTTTCGCGAAGTCGAGGATGCCTTGGTGGCCGCCAGGACTGCCCGGCAGCAGAACGACGCGCAGCAGCAGCAGGTGAATGCGTTGCAATCTGCTCTCCGTTTGGCCGAACTCCGTTATAAAGGCGGACTCGCGAACTACCTGGATGTGCTGGTCGCGCGACGAAACCTTTTCGAGGCGGAATTGGCCATGACCGGCTCTCGCCGGCTGCACCTGGTTTCGGTCGTCCAGTTGTACAAGGCGCTCGGTGGCGGATGGTCACCTGAGATGGAGCAGAGCCAGGAAAAGAAAGATAGCTGATCGCCATGGAAAAGGCGGCTCAGGCGAAGCACCGTATTGAAGACGTGATTGCACATCGCTGGAGTCCTCGTGCGTTCCACGAACGTCCGGTGGAGCCGGAGAAATTGAAAAGCCTGTTCGAGGCGGCGCGCTGGGCGCCTTCTTCGAATAACGAACAGCCGTGGCGGTTTCTGGCTGCGAACAAAGAGCAGCGTTCCGATTTCGACAGATTGTTTAATTGTCTCTCTGAGGGGAATTCGAAGTGGGTATTTCGTGCACCGGTATTGATCCTCTCTGTGGCGAGCCTGTTTTTTGAAGACGACGGAAAACCCAACCGTCATGCTATGCATGACACTGGCTTAGCCGTCGAGAACCTCGTCCTGCAAGCCACCGCCCTTGGGTTGCAGGCGCACCAGATGGCCGGATACGATGTGGATAAGGCGCGCAAAGAATGTCAGATCCCGTCTGGATTCGAGCCCGTGGCCATGATTGCGGTAGGATATCCGGGTGATCCCGCCATTCTGCCGGAGTATCTGCGCGAGCGTGAGCTGAAGCCGCGCGAGCGGCAACCGATTGAGGATTTCGTGTTCTCAGCCAGCTGGGGCCGGCCGTCGCCTCTCCTGCGGTGAACCGGTGGCTCACTCGTCCCCCGCCATCGCGCATCTTTCGGGCGGCGGAGGAGACGAAGCGGAAGCGATCGATCCCACGGATCAAGGGTTAATCAATGGCGGATCCAAGACAGCGTCTCGACACAAATGTTCAGGGCAATTTCTTTGTCGATACGACATGCATCAACTGCGATACCTGCCGGCAGCTGGCACCGGACAGCTTTCAGGAAGTGGGCGAATATTCCGCCGTGACGATCCAGCCTGAGAGCGATGAACGTCTGCATCAGGCGTATCAGGCGTTGCTGGCCTGTCCGGTAGGGTCAATCGGCACCGAGCGTAGCGATAAGACACGGTTACAACAGGCGATGTCCAGCTTTCCCATCCTCCTCGATGGAGGGGTGTTTTACTGCGGGTTTAATTCTGAAAAGTCCTTCGGTGCGAACAGTTATTTCATCCACCATTCCGAGGGAAACTGGCTGGTAGATTCGCCTCGCTACATTAAACATCTGGTCGATGCCATCGAGCGCATGGGAGGTCTCAGGTATATTTTCCTTACCCATGAAGACGATGTTGCCGATGCCGCCCGATACGCAGCGCGGTTCGGCGCAACCCGCATCATCCATCGTGCCGACGCCGAAGCGATGCCGGATGCGGAATGGATCGTGGATGGTTCAGACGTCATTCCGTTGACTCCGCAGTTTGATCTCATCCCGGTGCCCGGACATACACCCGGCAGTAGTGCGTTGCTCTACGACCAACGGTTTCTGTTCACCGGCGACCATCTCTGGTGGGAGCCCGAAACCCGATCGCTCCAAGCGCCACGGCGGCTGGTCTGGCGATCGCGTGCAATGGTGCTGTCCCTTGAAAGGCTGCTCGACTATCGGTTCGAATGGGTGTTGCCCGGACACGGCGATCGTATCAAGCTCACTCCGGAGGACATGCGAAACCACCTTCGCTTACTGGTCGATCATCGTCTCGCGGCCCTTGCCTCCTAATCCCATCCCTGATGCTCCTGTCGATATACCAATGGACTGACCGCAACATCCTGGCGCTAGGACGTGAGATGCGCCTGTCCTACCTCCCGCCGCTTATGGTCTACGCGGCCTACGGTATTTCGGGTTTGACCGGCGTTGTCGGGACGTTCTTTGTCAAAGACTATCTGAGCCTTTCCGCTTCGTTTCTCGCCGCGCTCGGATTCTGGGCCGGCATTCCCTGGGCACTCAAAATGCCGATTGGTCATCTCGTCGATTTGTTATGGCGGTGGAAAAGTTGGCTCGTGTTCGTGGGCGCGGGGTTGCTTGCCGTCAGCCTGGGGATCATGGCCGCACTGATCGGCCACCGGGAAGCCATGACGACAGTGTTTTCGGCCGAAGTGTGGTTTGTTCTGAGCGCTCTCCTGGCCCCCATCGGGTATGTCATCCAAGATGCGGTGGCCGACGCCATGACGGTCGAAGCGGTTCCACGAGTGAATGATCGTGGTCAGCCGTTTGAGGAGCAGACCAAGAAGCTCATGCATACCACCATGCAGACACTCGGGCGTGTTGCGATCATCGGCGGGGGCATCGTCGTGGCGCTGATCAATGTGTACATCTTCACGGGTGCTGAACAGCTGCCGCAAAGTGAGATGGTCCGGCTCTACGAACGAATCTATCTCATGGCGCTGGCGATTCCATTCATCTCGGTGCTCGGCATCGGATTGGCTTGGATACTCCAGCGCCGTCATAGGAATCGACTGCGACGCGAGGGATTCACCACCGATCAGGCAAATCAAATGGTCAAGGTGCGCAATGATTCGAGCGCACCGACACATCCCAACTGGTGGATTCTCGGCGGGAGCGTCGTGTTCGTGTTCTTCACACTGACCGTCGGGTTAGGTAACGTTCCCTATAGCGAAGAAGTGGTCTTTGCCGGGTCCATGGCCATCGTGCTGTTTCTGATGTTCAGGCTGACACAGGAACTGGAACCGGACAAGCGATTCACCTTGGTTGGTACAGCAGTCGTCGTTTTCATCTTTCGCGCCATCCCGGGCCCCGGACCGGGCACGACCTGGTGGATGATTGACGAGTTGAGATTCGATCAACAGTTTCTTTCCGTGTTATCGCTCATCGGGAGTACGTTGACCTTGGTCGGCATGTTTGTCTTTCGCCGCTTCATGGCAGAACGGTCGATCGCCTATGTCGTCGGCTTTCTCACAATCGTCGGCACGATTCTCTCGCTTCCCATTCTCGGCATGTATTACGGCTTGCACGAATGGACAGCGCGTCTCACGGGCGGCGTCATCGATGCGCGGTTTATCGCGTTGATCGATACCGCTCTCGAATCCCCGCTCGGACAGATCTCCATGATTCCGATGCTGGCTTGGATCGCCAATTCCGCTCCGGCTCACTTAAAAGCAACATTCTTTGCCGTGATGGCCTCGTTTACGAACCTTGCCCTCTCCTTGAGCCAGCTCGGGACGAAATATCTCAACGAGATCTATGTCGTTACCCGGGAGGTCAGGGATCCGGCAGCGGGGGCCATCCGAACGCCCGCCGACTATAGTCAACTTGGCGATTTGCTGATTGCGCAGTTGTTGCTGGGTTTGGCCCTGCCTCTTGCCGCGATTATGTTCGCACGGATCACCCGCTTCAAGAGCGCTTAGATCCAGAGAGCAAGATTGTCTCGATCAAGAATCCTGGTCTGTTTCGGAAGAGGCCAACGCCTTTGCCAAACATCTCCTAATGGAGACAAGATGAAGAAGATAGGCCATCGGGACGAGCACCGTGAGCAGCCAGACGACAGGGAAGTAGGCAATGATAAACGTGGGAATGGAGAGGTGAAGAAGCTGAGACGGATAGGGAACCGACAGCAATCCATGCACGAGAACGACCGTCACGAGACTTAAGCCCATCAGGTTCCAGATGAGCACGACGTGCCGCAGAGAGTTCTCGCCGCGGCGCTTGAGCCAAATCGCCAAGCCGACGGCGGTAATTCCTTCTAGGACATCAAAGTTCCTTCCGTAGTACGTCATTTCAATGGCGAGCAGCTTCCTTGTGGCCAGGGTTGCGAGAAGGAGTTCGACCGGAATGCGAAAGCATTGAAGACCCACCAGTATGTATTGCGGTAGCTCCGCCAACAATTCGCTCCACTGTGAAAACCAACCGAGCCAAAGGACGAAGGCAAGTTGCGCCAGGACAAGT
>DASTQY010000196.1:0-2009 GCA_035761525.1 Nitrospira sp.
GTGGATGGGATAGGTCGGTGTCGGCGTCAGCACAACGTCCCCCGGACCGATCATGGCCAGCGACAAATGGGCGAGACCTTCTTTGGATCCGATCGTCCCGATCGCTTCCGTCTCCGGGTCGAGATCGACATCATAGTTGCGCTGGTACCAGGCAGCAATGGCGTGACGGAGTTTTGTGATGCCTCGTGAGGCCGAATAGCGGTGATTCTTGCCTTTCCTGGCGGCCTCGATCATTTTGTCCACGATATGAGTCGGCGTGGGTTGATCGGGATTGCCCATCCCGAAGTCGATGATGTCTTCGCCACGATGCCGCGCTTCCAGCTTCAGGCTTTGTACCTGAGCGAACACGTAGGGCGGGAGCCGCTTGAGCCGGTAGAAATTATCTGACAATCCCATGGCTGCTGCTGGCGAACGGCTCACCGGGGAGGACAAACCGCTCTGACGTTAAGATGGAGGCCTATTGTAATTGCGAGGAAGTTGCTGAGTCAAATTATCTTGTGATTCTGTGGGGTTCCGCACAGCAATCTCGCGAAGGTTGTGACCAAGACTTGCCCCATCGCCCTCACGCAGCCTTGCCCCTCTAGGCGGCTTTCTGTTACAACATCGGCATCCGCACCATTTCGAATTGTTCTGCCTGTGACGCTCCTCACCAGATGACTTCAACGGGAGGGTTGTGGCCCGACTCGGTGTGAACATTGATCACGTGGCCACCCTGCGGCAAGCCCGCGGCGGGCAGGATCCCGATCCGCTGGCCGCAGCCGTGCTTGTGGAGTTAGCCGGCGCCGACGGTGTCGTCGTTCATTTGAGAGAAGATCGCCGCCATATTCAGGATCGTGATCTTCACCTGCTGCGCGAAATCATCAAGACAAAACTCGATATGGAAATGGCTGCCGATGAAACAATGGCCAAGATTGCCCTGGCCCTGAAGCCGGATCTGGTGACTCTCGTTCCTGAAAAGCGTCAAGAATTGACGACTGAAGGCGGACTGGACGTGCTGACCCACAAGGAACGCGTGCAGCAGATCATTACGTTGATGCATGACAGTGGCATTCCCGTAAGTCTGTTCATCGAGCCGGATCTCGGGCAAATTAAAACAGCGCACAAGGTCGCCGCTGATTTTGTAGAATTGCATACGGGTCGATATGCCAATGCCAAGCGCTCGAAAGAAGCAGACGCGGAATTCGAAGCCATCACGCAGGCCGCCAAACTTGCCTACAAGCTGGGAATGGGGGTCAACGCCGGCCATGGGTTGAATTATCAGAATGTCAAGCGATTGACCCACATCCCTGAGATCGTGGAATACAATATCGGCCACAGTATTATTGCTCGAGCTGTCCTCGTCGGCCTTGATCAGGCTGTGCGCGAGATGAAAGCACTGCTCGGCTGACCCCAAGACGTGCTCTTCGGAAGACCGCAGGTCTCCTCAATGATTGCTTGAGCACCCCATGAAAATCGTCACCGGGATCCAGATGCAGGCCTTGGATCGCCGAACCATTCTAGAGGCACGCGTGCCGAGCCTCATCCTCATGGAACGCGCGGGAATTGGATTGGCCGATTTCATTGAAGGCCGGTTTGGACCGCTTCGCGGGAAGCGTGTTGCTGTCGTCTGCGGGAAAGGCAACAACGGCGGGGATGGCTTTGTCGCGGCTCGCCGGTTACGCCAGCATCATGCGGCAGTGACAGTATTGCTACTGTCAGCGGCGACAGATTTGAGTCGAGATGCCGCCGCGATGTTTCGACGCTGGCGGCGCATCGCCGGACCTTCCGCGACCAAACCCTTCCGATGCTCAGAGCAGATTGAATCGATCCTCCGGACAAGTGACGTCATTGTGGATGCGTTGCTTGGAACAGGCCTCTCCACTGCTGTTACTGGCGTCTATGGCGAGGCCATCCTGATGATGAACCGAGCCGGGAAACCCGTCATTGCCGTCGATATCCCTTCCGGTATTGGCGCAGACACGGGCGCCGTTTTGGGGCAGGCCGTTCGTGCGACGGCTACCGTATCATTC
>DASTQY010000197.1:0-4290 GCA_035761525.1 Nitrospira sp.
GATGCGCGCGGACCTCCGTGTGCGGCCGGAAATGCGGAACAACGTTTGCTTCGGCGGCGGTGCGCCGGTTGGCGGAGCGTGTAACGGGCCGGCGGCCATCGCTGCAGCACCGGGAGCTCGCACCGCGAATGCAGGCACAAAAGCCAATGATGCGTATGTCCAACAGTGGGTTCGGTTGGGCTTGGGCTATGATCTGTCACCAGACGTGAACTTTTACATGGAAATCATCGATGCCGCCACCTGGGGAGGGAACGGCAACCAGCTCAACGCGGGCAACGGCGGTGATCCACTCAACCACAACGGTACATCGACAGGAACCGGTATCAACGGAAACGGTGGACGTCTTGGGGTTCGTGCGGCATACATGCTGGTCCGTAATTTCGCCGGCATCCAGGGCCTCAGCGTGAAGGCCGGCCGGCAATACGTGATCTTCGGCAACCACTCGCTGTTCGGCCACTTCGATTGGGCCAACACAGGTTACAGTCATGACGGTATCATGCTGCAATACAGTACCAAGGCCTGGGATGTGTACGGAGGATGGTTCCGCAATTCAGAGGGAGATCTAAGCCAGGCAGCTCCTGTAGGCAGCTTGGCAGGGCCAATCGCCGGTGCTAACACGAACGGCCAGGACGGCGGTCGGGATGCCGACATGTTCATTTTCTACAACCAAATCAAGTCGGTGCCTGGTTTCTTGATCGAACCGTTCTATGTGTACTATTCGAACCGGTATGCATCAGAAGACAACCGTGCACAAGGTCTGGGAACGGCAAAGAAGTCGAATCAAAGCCGCCACATGGTTGGTAACCGCATTGAGATGCGGAAGGGCAACTTTGACTTCATCAATGAGACGGCCTACCAGTTCGGAGCGATGGGCGATACAGGTGGTACGAACGCTGTTCAAAACGGTTACGGGCAGCAGCGGAACCTGCACATCAACGCTTGGGCGACCAGAAACTGGATCGGCTACACGCATTACCAGTCATCCTGGAAGCCACGCTTTGCCGTCAACTTTGATTACGCCTCCGGCGATGGCCGCGCCAACTGTAACATCAGCGCAGCCGGTGGACCCTGTAGCTCGGCGAACACGTTCGAAAACTTCTTTCCGACAAACCACATCCACATGGGTTACATGGATATCCAAGCCTGGAAGAACATGATGAGCCCATCAGGCAACTTCCAAGCGCGTCCGACGAAAGATGATCATATCGAGATCTGGTACACGCACCTGAACTTGGCGAACGCCAGGGACAACTGGTATCGTGGCGCCCAGGGTGCGTATATTTTCTCGAAGGCCGGCAATACTGCGCGGCACATCGGTCAGGAAGTCGACTTCACCTGGACCCATATGTTTATGGATGGCAAACTGGCCTTCCAGGCCACCTATGGCCATCTGTTCTCAGGCTCGTACATCGAGCAGAACTTGGGAACGGGCAACGACCAGCAGTGGGCCTATGTCCAGCTTTGGATGAACTTCTAAAGAGAGTTGCAGCTACGCTGTAGGCGTAAGGTGCGATCCGCCTGATGCCTCAAAAGAAAGCCTCGTGGAGGGACCCTCCATGAGGCTTTCTCTTTGGTTGGTTTGCCCGCTACCCGTTGAGTTTGCCCGCCTCAGCAAAGCGTTTCTGCAGTTCCTGATAGGTTTGCGTTACGGGAAACTGAGGGAATTCTTTGGGCAGATGATCGGGCGGGCGAAAGAAGAAGCCGGCGTCTGCCTCGGCAAGCATGGCCGTATCGTTGTAGGCATCCCCGGCGGCCATGGTAAAAAAATTCAGAGACTTCAGGGCGGCAACCGAGTGCTTCTTCTGGTTCTGCATGCGCATGTGATGAGACACAATTTTGCCTTTTCCGTCAATCTCCAATTGATTACAGAACAGGGTTGGAAAGCCGAGTTGACGCATGAGCGGCAACGCAAACTGATAGAAGGTGTCTGACAGGATGATGACCTGACAACGCTCACGAAGCCAGGTGACAAACGCGCTGGCACCCTCCAAAGGTCCCATGCCGGCGATCACCTCCTGGATATCGGCGATGGTGAGCTTGTGCTGATCCAGGATGGCCAGCCGGCGCTTCATCAGCGCATCGTACTCTGGCATTTCGCGTGTTGTCATCTTCAATTCTTCAATGCCGGTTTTCAGCGCAACATTGATCCAAATCTCGGGAACTAAGACGCCTTCCAGGTCCAAGCACGTAATCACCGGCTTCTGCATTGACGATTCTCCTTTGTTTGCAATCACGGCAGGATGGCTTTAAAGCCTGGGCGACTGGCCGCGTCGCTCGAATTCCTGACTGAGGACACGCCACATTTTATCCAGCATTTGGTCGATCAGGTATGAGCCGGCCCAGGTGCGTGTCGTGTCGCCCCGATGCTGTGCGGCCCAGTCCAACGCGAGCGGGAGCGGAATGAGTCGAGCGGAAGTGTTGGTCAGACTGGCCCATAGCAGGCCCAGCACCGTCCCGATGCGAACAGCGACGGGGATGGGTTGCACGGGATTCTCCGCCAGGTTGTCACAGAGTTCCGGGGGGGAGGTGACGAGCAGCTCCCGGCAGGCAGCCGGTCTCGCTTCATAGATTGAGCAGATCTCATTCTCCAGAAATGGACAGGGATGGCGCAAAGCATAGTAAGCCCGGTTGAGCGGCTCTAAGTCTTCGTCCGGAATCGGTGTCGTGGCATTGGCCACCGCTTCCAGTCGATCCAGCAATCCCTGTGAGGCTAGTGCAGCTTTGGAAGCTGCCATTCTCTGCATGAGGGCGGCTTGCCGGTCCTGTGGAAGTTGTTCGACGTACGCTCTGAGTGCGAAGGCCTCAGGGGGGGAGAGGGGAACGAGCATCCGGCAGCACGCGGCGCACCCCATTCGGCAGGAAATTGACTGCCCTGCCTCGCGCGACTGATGCTCCTCCAGTTTCAGCATGTCTTCGCCGAGGCGCCGCGTGAGCGGGACGATCGAGGTAATTGGCACGAAACCCGTGGGGACGTCTAGCACCGTATTGAGACGGCCCGCAGGGGTGTTCAGCGCAACGTCAAAACGTTCGGCGGAGGGTGCTGCCATCGGTGCATCATAGAAAACCGCCAACCGGTTGGTCAATTGAACACTGGTGCGTGCGTCTGGGTTGCTCTCCCTTCGGCTTCGCCGCATAATGCGCCAGAGGAGAATGGGCATGGCGCTCTCGGGCCACGTCGTGGGCCTTTTGAAGGAATATATGCAGGATCTTGTCGTCCAGGCCGAGCAGGAGGCGGCAGCCCACCAGTCGTTTGGCTTTTAGCAGACATCCTATCGACCGGACCAGGCCATCTCAGATCTGCTGGCCATTCTCGACGATCGGATCGAATCTGAAGGCGTCCAGGTGGGACTGCCCGAAGATGTGTTGCATGAAATGTGGAGCCTGTGCAACGAGGCGCGGGATCACCTGACGGACCAGGTATGGCTCGATCGAAATGTGAGCGACCAACCGGCTTCGAAGGCCAAGGTCCGTGAATTAACCTATCACGCACTTATAAAGTTTCTCGAGGCTAAACAGCGATGAGGGGACGCCTTCACGCGCCCAAGATCCCTGCCTTCCGTTTGCGGGCTCTCCTGTCGCTATTGGCAATTGGCGCGACCGCGCTTGTGGCGTATACGGCCAGCCGACCCTCTGAAGCCGGGGTCGAACTCGTCCCCGTGGCGACGAATGGCTTACAATTGCCATTGTTTTTGACGCATGGGGGAGATGGCTCGGGGCACCTGTTTGTCGTCGAACAGCCTGGCACAATTCGGGTCATCGATCAGGGTGTTCTCAGGGAAGCGCCCTTTCTGGATCTTCGGGACCGTGTGTGGACAAAAGGCAATGAGCAGGGTCTCTTAGGTTTGGCGTTTCATCCTGAACATCGCGGCAATGGCCGGTTCTTTGTGAACTACAACCGGCGTGAGGACGGTGCGACGGTTGTGGCAGAGTTTACTCGCAATGGACGGAGTTTGGACGTGTCGGCCGAGACCGAACGCATTCTCCTGGTCGTGCCGCAACCCTATCTCAACCATAACGGAGGAATGATGGCGTTCGGGCCAGATGGGATGCTGTACATCGGTCGCGGAGACGGGGGCTCGAAAGGCGATCCGCAAAATCGGGCTCAGAACCCTCAGGAGTTGCTGGGGAAGATCCTGCGGATCGACGTGAATCGGGGCCAGCCCTATGCGGTCCCTCGGGATAATCCCTTTGTCACTGGATAGGGTCGACCGGAGGTGTTTGCCTTGGGAGTCAGGAACCCCTGGCGATTTTCATTTGATCGGGAAACCGGCCTGCTCTGGCTGGCCGATG
>DASTQY010000198.1:0-9072 GCA_035761525.1 Nitrospira sp.
ATTCATACACATCTTGGATGAACGACACAATTTGGTCGAGATCTGACGTGCTGTCCCCCTTGGCCAAATTCACAAATAGATCGGAAGGAATTTCTCCGATCACCTGAACGTTTTCCGCTCCTTGACGAATTGTCGCCTCAATCAGCGTGTTATCATCTTTCTGACACAGGGCATACCCGCGCTTCAGGGTTTCAATCGCCTCTCGAAAGCCTTCCTTAGATGAAACTTTGGCGCCCACCATGAACTTTAACTCGTCAACCAACCCGCTCATATCCCCAAGCTCTTGCTCCAAAGCATTGTTCTTCTTCGTTGCCGCATCGAGCCTTGCCTGAACACTGATATCTTGATGATTCGTCTCACCGGATCCTGAAGGCGGCTCTTGCCCGCTGACGTCCACATTTTGGGTCACATAAATCAACGTCGCGGCAAAGAACAGGAGTAGGATCACTTGAACCAGTGACAGGCCGAACACCCAGTCTGATCGCGCTTCAGCGTCTTTCACCGGAATGCTCCTCGGTCACTCGTTGTCTCATCAAGAGCAGTACATCACGCATCATCGACTCGATGGCTTTGCTCCCTTCAAGGCTCGAACGGATAGCCTGCTGCACACTCATCAGGCCGGTTTTGACTTCAGCCGATATCGAAGCAGACGATAACTCAACCAGTTCATTTTCAAATGCCGACAAACGTGTGGCGACCATTGAAGCCGCCGATCGCAGCGATTGCAGGCTGCTGAGCTGACTGTCCAGCTCAGTCCGGCTCTGCTCGAAGGCGGTGGTCATTTTGAGAAACTGCTCGCTCCTTTCTTTGATCTTCATAGACAGATCATTGACGGCGATTCCGACTTGCTTCGCCCCCTCCGATCCATGCAACGAGTCACCAAATGACGTCACGGTTTCGGCTGCGCGCAACAAACTGGTCTCGAGTCTCTGCGCCGCCTTTTGGAAGCTTTCCCCCTGCTTCCCTAACGTCGAGATGAGCTTGGCCACCTCTCCAGTAAGACAGTCTTGAGGAATTTGTATTGCCGAGAGCCTGCCGAGAATCTCTTTCAGAGACGACTCAAAGCCATCGCTCATTGCCTTGGCCATCGTCCGGTGTTGCTCAGCAATCTTTTCGCGGACAGCGGTCAATGACTGCACCAGGTCCCGCATCGTGCCACCGAGATCACCGGCTGCGCGATCTCTGAACGTCGCCATTTCCATCGTCGCTTCGTTGATCTCTTGAATGAGAGCTGCCACGCGGCGCTCGATCTTCTTTTCGGCAACCTCAAGCCGATCCGGAGCCGTGTCGTCCCGAAATTGGATCAGCAGCAGCCGAAGAAACATTCCACAGAATGTAGTCCCCAGCGCATATCCGAAGCTCGTAAGAATCGCCTCGGTCGTCAACTTTGGAGCTGGCCAGATTACAAACGTGGCGATCAGGGCAAAGATCGCCCAGAGGAACCCCATGTAGTAGAGCGAGTCTGCAAATTGAATGGTGTTCTTCCGTGGGATGAAATAGCCGTAACCGGTGTAGGCCACCAACAGCACGGCAAGCGCCACCATGGTTAATGGGGGCGAGGTTTGTGAAATCGTCGCATAGGCGATGGCGGCAACACCAGCCAAGGTCGCGCATAACCATGCCGTTGCGAGTTTAAGATGAGTGAGAGCCGAATCGTCGCTTGATGGCGGAAGGTCTTCCAGTTCGTCCTCGACCGGCATTGGCCTTTCGAGAGGTATGGTGGGAAGCCGATGCATAACTCCCTCCCCATGGTTATACGGAAGCTCTCTGTTCGGCCTTATCTTCTGGCCTAGCCCTAGCTCCTATAACTGGGGATTCCCCTAGCAGCGCCTGCGCCTTGTTGCAGCTACCAGTACCGGCCGATACGTAAAGTGTGGCTAAATTTCAATTGGTTAATTAATATTAATTAAGTTATTGTTTATGTTCTGCGAGCGCGCGCGGTTTTGTCGTCGCCGTCTTCCCGATGTCTCTTCGGCAAGTCGGCACAATGATGGTTAAGCATGTGGTGCTGGGATAGTCCCTGCTACCCTGAGCGGCGAGAACACAACTTGCCGCTCGTTGTCAGGTTTCTGCCGATTGGTCCGGGTGGGGTTTTATTAACTCGGACAACTTAGGAATTTGCTCTTTGAGGGCCAGGTGAAGCTCTTGCACTTCCTCGTCCGTGATTCTGCCGTCAGCACGCAGTTTCTCAATGAACTGATCATAGGGATCTGTCAGCACCGTGATGATCAAACTGAGAACGCGACTGAGGTCCGTATCATTCATGCATCTGGTTCTCGATCGTCCGGAGTTGCTGAAGCTCCGCTCAATTTAAGGGGACAAACCTGTCCGCTGAAAACCCCCCGCGCAGCTGCTCGGTGATGAGGCGTCGGTACTCGGCCTTTTCCTTCAGGATGAAGACCAGCCCTTCCTTGTCTACCACGATGAGCAGCGCATCTTCCGACACGAGCATCCGTTCCGGATCTCCGAGATTGACTCGATACTGCGTCCGCCCATCAGGATTTCTTGCAGGTCCGATCACTAACTCCGTCAGTCCATCGATTACGCCCTCTTGGGCGTTCTCCCTGAGACGTACCCGGGTTCCGTCGGGAATTCTTTTCCAACTCTTCGTCGTCTGATTTGGCGTCATGATGCCCCCTTTCACGATGTATTACGCTGATCCGCTATTGGAGAACGTTGCCCTGAGTCATGGGATGGTTGTCGTGAACGTGCGAGCGGCTCCGTACTGGCCGCCCTGAGGAGGCCCTTCCATGTCGCCGAGACCTTGTCTGGCCCGGCTGACTGGAAGCAGGCTGCGGACTTCCGGAGGCCAGTGGCAACTCATGGCCAAGAAGGCGTTCGATCGCACGGAGCTGCTGCGGATCTTCGGACGTAATAAAACTCGTGGCCCGTCCGGTCGCCTTCATCCGGGCCGTCCGGCCGATTCGATGGACGTAGTCCTCAGGACAATAGGGTAAATCGAAATTGATCACGTGGCCGATATTGGCCACGTCGATGCCGCGTGCCGCAATATCAGTCGCGACGAGCACGCGAAACGTCCCCCGCTTAAAGCCATCAAGGGCACTTCGGCGCTGTGACAGACTCCGATCGCCATGCAGGATGCCAACACGATGTCCTGCACGACTCAGCACATGCCCCACCTGCTCTGCCCGATGCTTGGTCCGAGTAAAGATCAGGACAGTCTCCTTCTCCTGGTTCAGCAGAGAAAGGAGTAACTCCTGCTTGCCCGTATGCGTCGTATAGTGCAACGCTTGCGTGACACCGTCCGCTGTTGTGGCCGACGGCGTCACCATGACCTGCACCGGGTCATTGACGCTCGCCTGTACGAACTGCGTCAGATCGGATGGCAATGTGGCGGAGAACAGCAGTGTCTGCCGTTCCTCCGGTAGCGCAGTGAGGATTTGACTAATCTGCGGAGCAAACCCCATGTCCAGCATCCTGTCGGCTTCGTCAAGAACCAGGATCTTGATAGGAAGCAAATTGACAGTGCCATTCCACATGTGATCGAGCAGCCGCCCGGGCGTTGCAACAAGAATATCCGGCCGCTGACGGAGCCCTCGTATCTGGGCTTGCATGTCGGCGCCGCCCACAATGACAGTCGCGGAAATTCCAAGACGGTGACCGAGTGTTTCGATGGTCTTGAGTATCTGGAGCGCGAGCTCTCGAGTCGGAGCCAATATCAAGGCTTGCGGCTCCCCTTTCGGCAATCGAGCCAACCGTTCTATGACCGGGATGACAAATGCGGCGGTTTTCCCGGTCCCGGTTTGAGCGCACCCGATCACGTCACGCCCGACCAGCGCCGCAGGAATCGCCTGGGCTTGAATCGGAGTGGGGGATGAAAGCCCTGCCTTGGCAAGATCCTTGATCAATGCCTCGGACACACCAATCTCGCGAAAACTTAATTGAACAGACGTATCCACTACACAATCCTTTCAGTGTGATCGCATGATGACGGGATCAGAGAACCGAGGGGAGAAACAACCAGGAAGGGTGCCGCTCCAGACTGGACCTGGTCGCGATGCGATCGCGAAGTCCGTGATGCTCTGCTTGTCCCATGCCGGACTCATACGAGGGAGCAGCCGGACACAGCATACAGGACCCTCTCGTCGCAGTCAATGTATTGCGAACTTCTCCGAGCCTCTCAGGACTGCTCATCCTGACGTTGGTCTGAATCCGCCCATGCGCAAGCTCAGCGAGGAACGTTCACGAATGGGGCAGAGGTTAAGCCCGTATAGCTGTTCCTGCCCGGTTCCCTCCTTGCTCGGCCATTGACTTCCCGTTCGTGAAACACTACAGTTAGGCACATGCCTAACAAACAAGCTTCTCTTGATCGGATTTTTTATGCCTTGGCTGACACGACCAGACGCTCCGTACTTCAACGGCTCAGTACGAGACAGGCTCCGGTCAGCGAGCTCGCCGAACCGTTCGATATGGCGCTGCCGTCATTCATGCAGCACCTGGACGTCTTAGAAGACTGTGGTTTGGTCCGCTCGCAGAAGGCAGGCCGCGTGCGGACCTACCAACTGAGACCATACTCGCTGAAGGCAGCTGAAAAATGGCTGGCGAAGCATCGCACAATGTGGGAAACCCGCCTTGAGCAATTAGACGACTATCTCACCACCATGGAGGAGCAGACACGATGACTCGCCCGATTGTGCAACCCGATCCCCGGTTGGACCTCGTCTTCGAACGCATTGTCGACGTCCCGCAAGAACTGGTCTGGAAAGCCTGGACCACGCCCGAGCATCTGAAACCCTGGTTTACCCCGTCCCCGTGGAAAACGGTCGATTGCGAAATCGACCTTCGTCCGGGCGGGCTGTTTCGAACGGTCATGCGTTCTCCGGAAGGACAGGAGTTTCCCAACGTCGGCTGTTATTTGGAGATCGTCAAGAACGAGAAGCTTGTCTGGACGAATGCGTTATTGCCCGGTTACCGGCCCGCTCCTCCACTCGCAGCAGATGCGCCTACCTGCGACTCTTTTCCGTTCACGGCAATTCTGATGCTTGAACGCCATCAGAAAGGAACGAAATACACGGCGCTGGTGATTCATAGGGATGAGGCCGGCCGTAAGCAGCATGAGGAGATGGGATTCCGGGAAGGCTGGGGCAAGGCTCTCGATCAGCTGGTTGAATATTCAAAGGGACAGCTCACCTTATGACTGGCGGCCTTTTCGCGTAAGCTTGCCAGCGCCAATCACGACGGTTGCCAAGGAGCTCGCAATGGCGAAACCGCAAATCGGGCGCGTAGGGTTGCTGATTGCTCTCGTGGCCATGCTGAGTACTGAAATGGCATTGGCGCGGCCGAATGACAGCCCCGCCGGTAGCCTGCCATTGCCTGATGAGACGGGTGCAATCGTTCATGGAAGATTGACCGAGTGCGGCGCAGTTACAAGACCGGTGTTCCAACAGGACAGCGACGAGCAGCGAGGTCCGGTCGACGGCGTCATCGTGGCCGAAGACATGAGGTGCCGGCAATGCCATGGGAAATGCTCAGCCGACAGTTTAAGATGCCGGAGTCAGTGCGCAAGCGACAGCCCCTGTTTGGTTCACTGTGAAGAGAGAACGCGAAACTGCGAGTCTATGTGCAAGCAGATTTTCCAATGCGAGTGAGCTTAAGCGAGCGTATTAGCCCACGAAGCCACCGTGCGCGCGAGCTCAGCGATGACATCAGCGTCGGTCGTCCCCGATCGTTTCAGCACATGAAACGAATGGTCTGCGGCAGCCACCACATGTAAGGTGGCATGAGGTGCCAGCTTCGTGCAGACAGGACGTAACAGCGTGAGATCAGCAAACGCATCTCGCGTGCCCTGGAGAAACAGCATGGGCATCTGCACCGCTGTTAAATGGTCGGCGCGTTGCGTGCCGGGACGGCCTGGTGGATGTAGAGGGAACCCGAAGAAGACGAGGCCACGCACCGGCGCCGTTGGCCGCACAGTTGATCGTCCATCGGCAAACGCCAGCGAAGTCATCCGGCCCCCTAACGATTTACCTCCAGCCAATAAGAGTAAATCGGATGCGGCATCTGAGGCTGCTTTCACTGCCGCCTGTACCGTCGCCGTCAATAATGCCGGAGCGTCGGGCCTGCCCCGTCGCTGCTGCATGTACGGAAACTGATAGCGAAAGGTCGCCACACCGAAGCCGGCGAGTTCGCACGCGAGACTCTCCATGAAGGAGTGATGCATCCCCGCCCCTGCCCCGTGTGCTAAGACCAGAAGCGATCTCGCATCGGTGGGGCGGAGCAGCAACGCCTCGACGTCGCCGACCGCCTCGGACACATGCACTTTCACTGGTGTCGCTGTCTGTTGCGGGACATCCATTCCCTTTTCTTGGCTTTTTGAAAGACAGAGCGTTAGCCGGTTGGCGCACGAGCGTCTATCACAGATTTAACCCATCGAGACCACTTAGCGAAGCTGTTGAATAGAGGCATCAAGATGAGTAAGCGGCCGGCCTTTCTGACCGATTGCCGTTGCCTCCAGTGCGTTCCCATGGCGGGTTGAGGTGCCGAAGCCTTCCACTTCGACCTCCATATCAGGCTGTAACGACGCGTGAAATCGCTCCCCGACATCCGGAGGTAAACGGACCTGTGTCCCATCCGACAACACCACGCCATTCACGACGCCTTTCAAGGGATCATAGAGTAACACTGTAATTCTTCCGGCAGCTTTCATTTCATTGACGGTTGGTCGATCTTCCGATGGAGGAATGGGCAGATCGAGCCGATAGGGCACCGTGAATGAGGTGCCGTCGGTGACATTGACGATCACGTCGGGTTTCACGAGCGGTGAATCCGAGGCACGCCGTCCATGCACCCGCACATGATCACCAGGCTGAACCGCTTTGATGAGTTCTTGGGCAGCCCGATTCGTGACGTGCATTTGCGCGCCGTCGCGCAACAACAAGCCACTGACATCACCGCGAGGCAGCAACAAATAGCGGTCCACAATCCCATCGGCCACGGGAGGCTGTTTCAGGGAGGGAGGATCGAGCACGAGAACCGATGGGTTCCGATCAGAAGTCTCAATCTGTCCGGCCCAAACGAGCGGATTTGTATTAGCAAGGCTGACAAACAGTAGGACAGAAACCAAACCGCACCCTGACAGATTTTGTCCATATGGCATGTGATCACCTACCAGCCTTGAGGTAGCATGACCATTGTGGAGCAAGATGCTGGAAGGCATCAAGAGGAAGCACCTCCTCCCCTCCCGTAGGCAAACTAGACCGCCTGCCTACAAACACGTAAGATGCGCCCAGCGCGTAGCCACCCCAACGAGGACAGTTCCTATGAGGATGTGCAATTGCCTGCAACGACGAATCTCCTACCTTGCATTGGCCTTGATGATCACAGTCACGCTTTGGGGATGCTCGGCTGTCCCGAGGCGGTATATCTGGATCGCTGAGCCTGGCGTCACGCTCACCATGTTGAGTACGCATCAACAATCATATGTCGGAAAGGTCGTGCTGCTGGGGGGAACTATTATCGAAGAGGAAGAACATGAACAGTTTGTCTTATTGCGGCTCAAGAACCGCCCACTGGATCAGGACTACAAGCCGCACCGCCCCGCAGACACAGGAAGCTCAGAAGGCGGTTCCTACTGGGTCATGGTGTCGAAAGGGCAGGTCCCTCTCAAGTACCGAGACTGGGCACGCGCAACGGTAGTCGGGCGGGTGACCGGCGAACACCGACTCCGGTCCGAACCGGTGCTCATGCTGCTTTACATGCGAGGATGGGGCGCGAGCGGGAATCACGCGGGAGTGTGGGAGAACATCGACCCCAATTATGTACCGGGGGTTCCAGGCAGCATCGACATGAGAAATTAGGCGCGTTCGTATTCGAGAGGGTGCGTGTACTGCGGTGCGTCACGGTCATGTGATGGACGGCGCCGCCATTAGATGATGACGCACTCGACACCAGGACAGAGGAAACGGGCGAGTGCACGTCAGCACCCAACCAGTCCCGTTGTGGTTCATGCCCCATCAGTACATGAGCGAGACGCATTCTTCCTCATCACTCTTCACAGGCACTTGTGCCAGTAGACGGCAGAGAAATGCGGTGGCAGAGACCGCCTTATCCCCGCTCTTAGCGTAGAGGGCCGTTGATGACAGCTTTAGAACTCAAAATCCCGCCGGTGGCGCTCATGCTGCTCTTCGCTCTGATGATGTGGCTCATGTCAACATACGAAACTTCACTTTCTTTCCTCTTGCCCTGGCGACGTGCCATCGCCGTCTTTGTTGCCTGTGCCGGGCTGGCGATCGGCTTGGGCGGAGTCGTGGCTTTTCGCCGGGCAAAAACCACAGTCAACCCGGTCACCCCAGAAGCGACGACAACAATGGTCACTTCCGGTCTGTACCGCTTCAGCCGCAATCCGATGTATCTGGGCCTTCTCGTAGTCCTTATCGGATGGGCGATTTTTTTGTCCCACCCCCTGGCCTTTGCACTGCTTCCTCTGTTCGTGCTGTACATGAATCGCTTTCAAATCATTCCGGAGGAACGGATCTTATCTGCCAAGTTTGCGCATCAATTCACGGCATACAAGGAGACCGTTCGCCGGTGGGTATGATGCTCAAGAGCACGACTGACGACGGCCATGAATGATGTGCTAATCACGTAGACAATAGAGCCCTAACAGAGACCCGAGGAGGAATTCATGACATGGCTGCATGGGATGTTATTCATCACTCTGGCTCTCTCGATATCCGGATGCGCGGCCACCAAACAAGCACGCACGGTGGAGCGGTTAGGATTTCTGAAGGATCTCTACCCTCGCATGACGGAAGGCGATGAGCATGCGGGAGAGTCGTTGCTGATTTATAAGAATCCCAAGGTGCCCAATATCCCACCAAACAGCTATACCAAGATCATGCTCGATCCGGTGTTGTTCTTTCGCGGCCCGCAATCGAAAATGCAGGGCATCTCTCAGCATCAGGCTCAGCTCATGGCCGACACGTTTTATGCGGTGATCTATCAGGAAGTCTCAAAGGATTATGAGATGGTCGACAAACCTGGCCCGGGCACGCTGCGGGTGCAGGTCGCCATGACGCATCTGGAAGAGTCTTGGCCTATGTTGGATGTCGT
>DASTQY010000199.1:0-7106 GCA_035761525.1 Nitrospira sp.
GTGGGCGCCACCCATCCGCACCAGGCACAGAATCCGGAACCGATCACGCTCAATTGATTTGAGCGAGGCAAGAACGAGCCCGGCGAAAGGCGCGTCCCGGGAAATCGATTGCAAAGCAATCGGTGGGCTGGGCGGGTGAAAACAGTCGCCGGGGCGGGCGGGTGAAAAGCACGATTTTCAGCATCCTTTAAAGGAGGAGAGAGCATGGCAGTAGCAACCGAATACGCGACAGGACGAAGGAAATGCGCAATCGCCCGCGCTTGGGTGACCGGCACGGCGGGTGACATTACCGTGAATGAACAGCCGCTCGAAAAGGCATTTCCTCGGCTCACCCTTCGCCAGATCATTCAGCTCCCGCTCGAGATGGCCGGAGTCTCTGGCAAATTTTCAATCAAGGCGACCGTGCACGGCGGTGGCCCGACGGGACAAGCCGGTGCGCTGCGGCATGCAATCGCCCGAGCCCTGGTGGCCTTGAGCCAACCGCTTCGCGCTCCTCTCAAGAAGGAAGGTCTGCTCACCCGCGACTCGCGCGTAAAAGAGCGGAAAAAGTACGGCCAAAAGGGAGCGAGAAAGCGGTTCCAGTACTCGAAGCGCTAAGCGTCGGAGCCAGCATTTGGAAAAAGGGAAGGCTTCCGGCCTTCCCTTTTTTTATGTCTACAGCTATAAACACACTGCGTTATATAAGGAGGATGATGAAACAGTTCTTCCAGCAAGGCCACACGACGCGAACCCCGAGAACGCAGCCTGGTGAGAGGCGCGTCTCGGCGCGACGGGGTCGGGCGGGTGAGGACATTGGCTTTTACGTCATCCGTACTCCATGAGAAAAATTCGCATTGCCATCGCAGGAGCCAGCGGCTATGCCGGAGCCGAACTCGTCCGCCTTGCCGCGCTCCATCCATACTTTGAAGTCGTCACCGTGACCTCGGAGAAATCCGCAGGAACCCCCGTCGCCACCGTCTTTCCCAGCCTGGCGGGCACGGTTGCCTTGACCTTTCAATCGCTCGCTCCAGAGGCCTTGGCTCAACAGGCCGATGCCGTGTTTCTCGCCCTTCCACATACCAAGTCCTTGGCTCCGGTCGCGGCCTGTGCGGAAACCGGCACCTTCGTCGTCGACTTGAGTGCGGATTATCGCTTGAAAGATCCGGCCGCCTACGAACGCTGGTATCAAACCGCTCATACCCAGGCTCATCTTCTGAAATCCGCGGTCTACGGACTACCGGAATTGCATCGCGAGGCCATTGCCAAGGCAAAGCTGGTCGCATCGCCCGGGTGCTACCCGACAGCGGCAATTTTACAATTGGCGCCGCTCTTTGCCCAGGATCTCGTGCAGCCGCACACGGTCGTCATTGACGCCAAGTCAGGCATCTCCGGCGCCGGAAGAAGCCCGGCGCTGCCCTATCATTTTCCCGAGGCGCATGAGTCGCTTGAGCCCTACAAGATCGGTCAGCATCGCCATATTCCGGAAATCGAGCAGGAACTTCAGGCGCTGCTGCAACGCCACGCCGGCTCCACCAAGGTGGATGGCGATTCCAGTACTGTGACCTTTACGCCGCATCTCGTCCCGATGAATCGCGGCATTCTCAGCACAGCGTATTGCCGCTTGAAGAAGCCCCTGCCGCTCGAGGACGTACGCGCGCTCTATCACACGTTCTATAAAAACGATCGTTTCATCCGGCTCTCTGAAGACATTGTGCCCAATCCCCGCTACATCAAAGGGTCGAACTATTGCGACATCGGTGTGTATGCCGATCAACGGGCCGGCTGGCTCGTGACCGTCGCGGCCCTCGACAATCTGGTCAAAGGTGCCGCCGGGCAGGCGATTCAAGCGATGAACTTGATGCTGGGACTTCCCGAAGAGATCGGCCTGACCGCGCCCGCCGCATATCCTTAACCCTCCGGTCATCCTTCAATGCGCAGGTCTCCATGAGCCAAAACGACTCTCGTGGCATTACAGCGCCTCAAGGCTTTCGTGCCGCCGGCCTGCATTGCGGCATCAAGCAGGCGGGGTTACTTGATCTCGCGCTCGTTGTTTCTGATCGCAGCGGTCCGATCGCCGGCGTGTTCACGACAAATCAGGTCGTCGCGGCACCGGTCACGCTTGACCGCCTGCATCTGCGCCACGGCGTCGGGCGTGCCATTCTGATCAACAGCGGCAATGCGAACGCCTGCACAGGCCGTCCGGGCATGGCTGCGGCCCAACGCACTGCGGCGGTCGTTGCACGAATATTGGGGACTCCCATTCACGAAGTCTTCATCGGCTCGACAGGAGTCATCGGACGCCCGCTTCCCGTGGACCGCATCGTCAAGGCGGTCCCCGATTTATTCAAGCGCCTCAGCAGCCTAGGAGGACTGAGTGCGGCCCGTGCCATTCTCACGACCGATCTCAAGCCGAAAGCCATCGCCCGGCGAGCGCGCATCAACGGCCGAACGGTCATCATCGGAGGGATGGCGAAGGGCTCGGGGATGATCCATCCCGCTATGGCCACGATGCTGGGCTACCTCACGACCGATGCGGCGATCACCCGTACCGCCCTGCAACGGGCGCTGACACAGGCGGTCGATGCATCCTTCAATTGCATCTCCGTCGACGGAGACACCAGCACCAATGACACGGTGCTGTGTCTCGCCAACGGCCTGGCCGGCAATCGGCTGATTAGGGAGGGAACCCCGCCCTTCCGCCAGTTTGTGCGCCTGTTAACTGAGGCCTGTCAGCCGTTAGCCCTGGCCATTTGCCGTGACGGTGAAGGCGTCACCAAAGTCGTCAGAATCGACGTCGAGGGGGCCGGCAATACCCTCCAGGCCAGGCAGGTCGCCACCACGATCGGAACGTCGAACCTGGTCAAGACCGCCCTGTTCGGGGAAGACGCCAACTGGGGTCGCGTCATGGCGGCTATCGGCAGGGCGGGAGTCGCAGTGGATCCCGCTAAGATCGACGTGTCCTTTGGAGGCGTGCCGATGGTCAGGAAGGGAATCGGTCTTGGACCGGCCGCAGAACGAAGAATCGCCAAGGTCTTTCATCGCAAGGAGTTCACGATACAGGTGAAGTTGAGGCAGGGCCGTCACCGGTCCCATCTGTGGACGACGGACTTGTCCTACGACTACGTGCGGATCAATGCAAGTTATCGATCATAAGGCCACTTGCCTTGACCTGAAACCTTGTAAACTCCGGGGCATTGTGCTAACGTTCCAAGGCTTTTGGGCCGACGTATCCAGCCCCCTCTTCCGCCTCGCGGCGAGTACGGGGGAAATTATTAAAATCCACATCGGCGTCTTCGACGTCGCTTGGCTTGAGAATAAGGGAGCGTACTCCCTCGCCGTCACACGGCGCTCTGCAGGCCTTGAGGGGAGGTGAAGGTATGGGAGTCGTGTCAATCAAGGAATTGTTGGAAGCCGGTGTCCATTTCGGACACCAGACCAATCGGTGGAACCCGAAGATGAAGAAATACCTCTTCGGCGAACGCAACGGCATTTACATCATCGATCTGCAGCAGACGGTCGCCAGAATGGAACAGGCCTATGCCTTCGTCCGTGATACCGTCGCCTCAGGGCAGTCTGTGCTCTTTGTCGGCACCAAGCGTCAAGCGGCGGAAATCCTCCAGGAAGAAGCGGTCCGCTCCAACATGTTCTACGTGAACCAGCGGTGGCTCGGTGGAATGCTCACCAATTTCCAGACCATCCGGCGCAGCATCGACAAAATGAAAAAATTGGAAGGCATGCTGGCCGATCCGGCCCAACACGGCCTGACCAAGAAAGAGATCGCACAAAAACAGAAGGAGATCGTCAAGCTGCAGAAGTTTCTCACCGGCATCAAGAACATGCGAGGCCTTCCGGGCGCCGTCTTCGTGCTCGACACGCGGGTCGAACGGATTGCGGTCCAGGAGGCAACCCGGTTGGAGATTCCGGTCATCGCCATCATCGACAGCAACTGCGATCCCGACAACATCACATACCCGATTCCCGGCAACGACGACGCGATTCGCTCGATCAAGCTCATCACGTCGCGCATCGCGGACGCCTGCATCGAAGGCGCCCATTTGCGCACGCAACGCGACGAGGCCGAATTCCACTCGAGTCCCGCCGCAGAAGACAAAGCCGCGACGGTATCGCTGGCTGGCGCCCCCGCGTCATAACCATCGTTTCGAGCGACCGCACACATCCATCGATTCCACGAAGAAGGACGATTGCGCATGGCTGGAGCAAGTCAGTTGGTCAAAGAATTGAGAGAGAAAACGGGCGCCGGCATTCTGGATTGTCAAAAAGCGCTGCAGGAGTCCGGCGACGACATCGAAAAGGCCATTGATTACCTCAGACAAAAGGGCCTGGCCGCTGCCCAAAAGAAGTCCGGCCGGGAAACCAACCAGGGGTTGATTCACGCCTATATTCATATGGGCGGCAAAATCGGCGTGCTCATCGAAGTCAACTGTGAGACGGACTTCGTGGCCAGGAACGAAGAATTCAAGGCCTTCGTCAATGACCTGGCCTTGCAGGTTGCCGCTGCCAAGCCCTCATACGTGAAGCGCGAGGACATCCCCAAGGAGGTCGTCGACAAAGAACGCGCCATTTACGAAGGTCAGGCCAAAGAGATGGGCAAGCCGCCGGCCGCCTGGCCGAAGATTGTGGACGGGAAGCTGGAAAAGTTTTACCAAGAAAGCTGCCTGATGGAACAGGCGTTCATCAAAGACCCCGCCGTCATGGTCAAAGACCTGCTCGCCCAGAAGATTGCCAAGATCGGCGAGAACATGAATATTCGCCGCTTCACACGCTATCAACTAGGCGAAGCATGAGCTCTGCGAAATACCGGCGCATCCTCCTCAAAGTCAGTGGAGAGATGTTGGCCGGTGAGCAGGGCTACGGTATCCAGCCCTCCGTCCTCGAAGGCCTCGCCGCCGAAATCGCCGAGGTGGTCTCCCTCGACATTCAAGTGGCCGTCGTCATCGGCGGGGGTAACATCTTCCGCGGCATTGCCGCCAGCGCCTCCGGGATGGAACGGGCTTCCGCCGACTACATGGGCATGCTGGCCACCGTGCTCAATGCGTTGGCGCTCCAGAACGCGTTGGAACGCTCTGGCGTGATGACGCGAGTTCAATCCGCGATCGAGATGCGGCAGCTGGCCGAAGGGTATATTCGCCGCAGGGCCATCCGCCATCTCGAAAAAAAGCGGGTCGTGATTTTCGCCGGAGGCACGGGCAATCCTTACTTTTCGACGGACACCGCCGCCGCGCTTCGCGCCATGGAGATCGGGGCCCAGGTCATCATGAAAGGCACCAAGGTTGACGGCATTTACGACGCAGACCCGGCGAAGAATCCCGGGGCGAAGAAATATACGGAGATCTCGTTCCTTTCGATCCTGAACCAACATCTCGCAGTCATGGACTCGACAGCCATCAGTCTCTGCATGGATAATCAACTGCCGCTGGTCGTCTTCAATCTGAAGATCCCCGGCAATTTCAAGCGGGTAGCCCTCGGTGAACAGATCGGGACGATCGTCACCGTGGATAAACGCTAATTTCTTGCGGAGTCGTTATGTCAAACTCAGCTGCCATTCGACAATCTGTGACGGGAAAGATGGAAGGCGCGCTGGAGCACTTGAGACGGGACTTGGCCGGGTTGCGAACGGGACGGGCATCGGTGGCGCTGCTTGACAATGTGCGTGTGGATTATTACGGCACGATGACGCCGTTGAGGCAGGTTGCGAATCTCTCGACGCCGGAAGCGCGGCTTATTACGATCCAACCCTGGGAGCCGCAACTTATCAAGGAAGTCGAGAAAGCGCTCTCCATATCGGGATTGGGCATTACGCCATCCAACGACGGCAAGATCATTCGCGTGCCGCTGCCTCCCCTCACCGAAGAACGCCGCAAAGAACTCAGCAAGATCTGCAAAAAGCACGGCGAGGACACCAAGGTTCACATCCGGGGCTTTCGTCGCGATGCCAACGAAGAGTTGAAGAAACTCCAAAAAGATGCCAAATTGACCGAAGACGAATTACGAAAATCGGAAGCGGAAATTCAAAAGCTGACCGATCAGTACGTGCAGAAGATCGACGATGCCATCAAAAAGAAGGAACAGGAAATCCTCGAAGTCTGATGGGACGGCCCCGATTCACAATCTGATAGTCTGGTAAAAAGGCTACTTGTTCACCCGCCCGACCTCGAAGCGCCCAGATGCTACATTCCGCGGTCGGCCGCAGTTAAGCGATGCGAGAACGAATCCCCGGTGAAGGGCGCGTTGCGACGCGCCGGGGTGGGCGGGTAAAAACAAGACCTTTTTCATCAGTCTGCAAAAAGTACCTTGCACACCACCTACGCTAGCATCGATCTCGCCGCCCTCGGCCGGAATCTTTCAGGACTTCAGACTCGCCTGCACCGTGACTGCGGGGTCATGGCTGTTGTCAAAGCGAACGCCTACGGCCATGGCGCCGTAGAGATCTCGCGAGCGCTGATGGAACGCGGGATTGCGAGGCTGGCTGTGGCGTCGGTGCAAGAAGGTGTGGCGTTACGTCACGCCGGCATCACCGCCGACATCGTTGTCCTTGCGGATCTGTTCGACGAACACTGCGAAGAACTTCTCGCCTACCGGCTCAAGCCCGTCATCACCGATCTCCGTCTGCTTCCGACCCTCGCCAAGAAGGCCGAGACAGCCACGCATCCCTTTCCGATTCATCTGAAGATCGATACCGGGATGGGACGTCTCGGATTTCCGCCGTCGGAATTCGAGAAGGTGCTGGATGCCTTGCCTTCGTGGAGATCGCTCACCATTGAAGGCCTGATGACCCATTTGGCGGACAGCGACGGTGAGGACACCGGCCATACGGAACGGCAGTTAGAACTGTTCCGCACCGTGCTGGACGGATGCAAGCGGCGAAGCATGACGGTGCCCATGATTCATGCGGCCAATAGCGCCGCCCTCATTCGGTATCCGCACTCACACTTCTCGCTCGTCAGGCCTGGCATTGCGCTGTACGGATATCACACGCTGCCTGAAGCCGTTCAGTACAACGAACTGAATCCCATTCTCTCGCTTCGCAGCACGGTCATACAATTGCGGACAATCAAGCCTGGCGAAAGCATCAGCTATAATCGCACCTTTATCGCCAAGAGGCCGTC
>DASTQY010000200.1:0-11995 GCA_035761525.1 Nitrospira sp.
TCCCTGGGCCTGCAGCTTCCCTCGTCCTGAGCTGGCGCCTGCGTTGAGCTCCAACAATGGATCAGAAGAGGATCGTCATCATCGGAGGCGGCTTTGGCGGACTCACAGCCGCCCGATCACTCCGTCGGGCCGACGTCGTGCTCATCGACCGCACGAATCATCACCTGTTCCAACCGCTGCTCTATCAGGTGGCGACCGCTGCCTTGTCGCCGAGTGATATTGCATGGCCATTGCGCACCGTTTTTCGCTCGCAACGCAACGTCCGCGTCATGATGGATGAAGTGCTGTCGATCGATCGTGCTGATCGCTCGATCTGTTTGCGTGAGAGCCCGCCCGTCTCGTTCGACGTCCTCATCGTGGCGCCTGGCTCGCGGCATGCCTATTTTGGCCACGAAGAGTGGGAAGAATTTGCGCCCGGGCTCAAGACCATGACCGATGCCGTAAGGCTACGTCAGAAAATGCTGTCGGCCTTTGAAGAAGCGGAACGCCGGCTCGTCTCGACTGGCAAGCATGAACCGCTCGCGTTTGTGATTGTCGGAGGCGGTCCCACGGGCGTGGAACTGGCCGGCGCCCTGGCGGAGATCGGACGAAAGGCTATGGGCCCGGATTTTCCCAACTTGCGGCTCGATGATCTCTGCGTGTTACTCGTCGAGGGCGGTCCGCGCATTCTACCCGGTTTCAGTCCAAGTCTTTCAGCTAAAGCCGCGGCGGCCTTGTCAAGGATGGGGGTGACCATTAGGCTCAACAGTCTCGTAAGCGCCGTCCACGAAGAGGGCGTGAGGATTGGACAGGACTTTATTCGTTCGGTCGGTATCATCTGGGCGGCAGGAAACAGAGCTTCTCGTCTCCTTGATACGCTGGAGGCGGCCCAAGATGGCGCAGGTCGGGTCATGGTCAACCCTGATCTGACTGTCCCTGGCGATCCATGGATCTTCGTCATCGGCGATGCGGCGAATTGTCGGGGGCAGGACGGAAAAGCACTGCCAGGGCTGGCTCCCGTCGCGATACAGCAGGGCCGCTACGTGGCCAAGCTGATCGAGCAGGGTGCGGCTCCGAGCGTCCGCTCGCCGTTTATCTATGCTGACCGAGGGATGCTTGCGACCATTGGGCGGGCCAAGGCGGTGGCACAAATCGGCCGCATTCATGTCTCAGGACTCCTGGCTTGGCTGCTCTGGTGCATTGTCCACATTTTTTTCCTCATCGGTCTTCGCAGCCGCCTACGCGTGATGTCGGAATGGATCTGGTACTACGTGACCTTCAAGCCGGGGGCGAGATTACTCTTCGAACAGCCGGAGCCGGCGCACCGGAAATCCCCAGGACCTCACCCCGGTGGCTGACCCTCCTCCTGGTTTTCCGGACCGGTTCACGCTGGCCATTCGAATCGCAATGGATACTCCATTGACACCACGTTTAGTGCCCTCGTAGCCTATCCACAGCTGCCAGCGGCTGGAGGACCACATGAAGCCACGCGTCACGATCATCACAATCGGCGTTGACGATCTTGACCGCTCACTACGGTTCTACCGGGACGGGCTGGGTTTTCCTACTCGAGGAATCGTCGGGACTGAGTATGAACACGGAGCCGTCGCCTTCTTTGACCTGACGAACGGCCAGAAACTGGCGATCTGGGCTCGGAAGGATCTCGCCCATGAGGCCAAGGTTCCACTGGGACCTCGCAGCCCAAGCGAATTCTCTCTCGGACACAATGTCGGCAGCAAAGCGGAAGTCGATGCGGTCATCGGTCAGGCCCAGCGCGCCGGAGCAATGATTACCGATCCGCCTCACGAAGCGTTTTGGGGTGGGTACACCGGATCGTTCCAAGATCCTGACGGGCATCTGTGGGAGATCGCGTGGAATCCGGAAATGAATCCGCCTGATTAATTGTTCCGCACGATATTCCGGTGCAAACTGCAGCTGTTGTCGGAGGTGTTATCTGATGCGCTCAATTATGGTGGCATGGACACTATTGTGGATGGGTTGGTTTGCCCTGTCAGCAGTAGCGGCAAAGGGGGCGGGAAAGACCGAAGTGATGCCGATGGTAAAGGCCGCCCCGGCGGCGGTCGCGATCGAGAGAACCGGCACGGAACAGGACCTCCGCAACCAATTGCGGGTGAAGAACGGTGTGACTGAGCTCGTCGCAGCCCGTGCGCTATTTTCACAGGCTCCCACCGGAACCTACGGCTTTATTGCCCCGCAACCGCTCGGCATGGCCCTCGTGACGCAGAGTCCTGATCTCATGCTGGAGCGCAGCGCTCCTTCTTCCAATGCCTACGAGATCCATAAACTTGCCGACGGCAGCGGCATGGTTGTGGGGTTCATCGACAAGGCTCTCATTCCGCAGGTCACCGCGGAGAACCGGCCTCATCATATCCGGATTTCTCTGAGCTCCAATGGTTCAGACAAAATGCCCTACATTGCCGCTGTGCCATTGACTAAGCTGATGGTCGATCGAATGCCGGGTCGGTTGGATGCGAAGAATCCGGATAGTCCTGTGGTGCTCGATATGGATCTGCAGGGGACGGCCAACCGTAAGTCCGTGCCAGGTCTGCAATAGCCTCCTGCGACGACTAAAATCCCAACTCCTTTTCAAGGTCGGCCTGCCCCTTCTTAAACTTCTTCTTGTCCGCGTCGTCCTTTTTCTTGATCAAGTCATCCATAGCTTCTTGGCGTTTGTGTGCTGCCTCTTCTTCCTTTTTGCGACCAGCTTCTTGCTGCTCTTCTTTCAATGACGCGACTTGGGCCGACTTGAGCGCGTCGTCCGGCACTGTCATCCACACGAGTCGATATCCCGGCTGCCTGAGTGCTTGATCCTGATAGGTGACGACGTAGCGGGTGGGGTAGGTGCGCTGACCGATTTGCCGCTCTTCAAGCACGTAGACGGTCGGCAAACCATACAGATTTGGCTGATACAAATCCAAGGAGGTCCTCGTCATGCTCCGGCTCTGCGTCGAGACAATCCGTTTCATGTACTCGGCAAACGCCTGCATGTTTTTGGGATCAGGTTTCTCGGCTTCCAGTTGCTTGCTTGCGGCATCCTGCGCTTGGTTGAACGCCTGGTGTTCATCTTGAAGCTGATAGCGGAATTTGTCCTGGAACTCCTCCAGCTTGAAGGGACCTTTCTTGGCCTTGCCTTTGAAAAATCCGGCGGCATCGCCGCCCCTAGTGACATAGGAGACACGACCAAGCTCGGGACTGCTCGAATCAAAGAGATAGGTACTGTTGGGCACGACCGGCATTGCAAACTTACTGGCATCAGGCGGAATCTCCGGTGTACGGCCCGTCTTATTCACTGCCCTGACGCGCTGTCCCAACAACGTGAGCGCAGGTCCTTTCCCGCGGCTGATCGCCTGCCCAACCGCGGCTCTCACATCCGGAACCGGATCATTGGCAACGGGGGCCAGGAACTCCGCATCACGGTCTTGTGGTCCGATCATGCCGACGGCGTCTGCTGCGGCAATCCGCAACTCGACTTCTTCGCTCTGGAAGACCGGCACGATGCTGAGTAGATAGCCTCGATCTGCCGTGGACCCGAGTGTACGCAAGTCTTCTTGCAGAATTTCAACGGCGTCTTTTCTGAGTTTCTCGCATCCTGCGTCTTGAGCCGGTCTGTTCCGACAACTCTCGAGATACTTCTTGACGGTTTCAGTTTTGGGGGAAAGCGGGGGGGAGGATGCGGATGCGGGCTGAGCATGAGCCGGACGGAACGTGGACGTGATCAGCAACGTTCCTGTGATGAAACCTGCAAGGACGATCGAGGGACCCTTCATGATTGTTCTTCCTCCTAACAGTGCCGAACCTCGGTGTCTGTCACTTTCCAGATTGTGCCGTTCCCAGCAACCGGACTCGGATCTCCGCTTCATTCATCCGCTGTCGCTGTGCCGCTGCCTGCTCCAATTCTCTTTTCTTGGAATTGTCGAGTTTGGTGATGCATTTCAACTTCAGCTCGGCAAGTTTCTTCTCAAGAAACGCCTTGTGGGCCCGGTAGGATTCCACTTCAGACTCCGCACGTAATCGGAGGAGCCGGGAGGTCATCGGCACTTCCAAGACCTTTGGAAAACTCAGATAGAAGTCTCTGTGCGCTCGTTCATGAACGTGCTCCGCTTCGATGATGTCGTCGCAATTGGTCTTTTTGAAGTCGTCGTCGACAACGGGTTCGCCTTCCGGACTGACCCCGGCGACTTTCTTTATGGTTTTCTTCTCCTTCACGGGGCCTTGCTTGATGAGGTCATACCATTGAGACTTCGGCGCGCTGGTCAGTTGGACGAATTTTTGGTTCAGGTCGTCGTTGGATTGTGGCATGTCGACATCCCGGTACAGCTCTCGCGCCCAGGCGAAGATTTCTTTCCAGGCTTCTCCTGCGTCGTTAACCCGATCCAGATGCTTCTGCATTTTGTCAATATCCTCGCATGTGCAGGGGCCTGCTCCCATGGCCGTCGTATTGAAGACGATCAGCAGGAGCGCGCCGCACAGGGACGTCACGCTCAGAGCACGCGCCATCGCCCCGGGATCTGAAGGCGGTTGCCTGTGCCGCATGGCCTCGAAAAGATTTCGCCCATGCCAAAGCCCATAGGACATGATCCTTCCTCCTCTCTGTGTACTCATCTGTTAGAAGAGCGTATTCTTGTGCCCACCCATGAGATCTGCCTTCGCGCGTCAGAGTTCCGAACTGCTCCTGCTTGTTCCCCTGGCTATTCTGGCATATGCGAATGCGTGGTCTGGAGGGTTCCAATTCGACGATTTCTCCGCCATCCTTGAAAATCCTCATCTCGCCGATGCCGGCACGTTTATCGGCCACCTTGATCACATGGTTCGACCCGTCCTGTACGCGACATTTTTGTTTGATCGTACGTTGTATGGGATGAACCCCACTGGGTATCACCTGTTGAACCTGCTGCTCCACCTCGGGTCGGGGATGCTGATCTATTTCATACTCATCCGCGCGGTGAGAGAGAAAACCCGACAGGTCCCGATCTGGACTGCGCTGCTCTTTCTCGTCCACCCCATTCACACTGAAACCGTCACCTACATTTCCGGGCGGGCCTCGGGCCTGATGTCCTTCTTCTACCTCCTGGCGCTCTTCTTCTACATCAAATCGTCGGAGGCTCGAGAGGCGCCCACAATGCGCGGCTTGTATCAATCAGGCGCAATCGTCGCCTTTGTTTTGTCAATCGGGGCAAAGGAAACGGCCATAACCTTTCCCTTTGTGCTTCTGCTCTGGGATCTCCTCATCCATCGAGTGAGAGGCGGCGCGTCACTCCGAGCGGGGATTCTCTCACGCCATCTCCCGTTCTGGGTCGTGTCGCTGCTTGCTGCGGCATGGGCGTGGAGCCATCCTCGTTACTCCGCCCTCGCACATGTGAGTTACAATTTGCGCCCGCTCGTGGATAACGGCTTGAGCGAGGCCCACGCTGTTATCTATGCGCTGTGGCTGTTCTTTTGCCCATGGAACCAGAACTTCGACCATGACTTGCCTGAGTTTCACTTGATGAGTCAATGGCCGCTACCGTTCGATCTTCTCGCTCTCAGCGTATTGATCGCGGTCGCCGTCGGCATGGCTCACCGTCTTCCCCCAGTATCGTTCGGTATCGGCTGGTTCTTGCTTCAGCTCCTTCCTACCAGTCTTATTCCCCGAGCCGACCTCTTAAGCGAACGCAACCTCTACTTGGCATCGATCGGATTGTCGCTGGCTCTTGTTGTGCTCGTTGCCACACTATTGGCCCGGAGTGACGAAATGGTGAAGCATCCTTCCCTCGTCCGATCTGTCGGAGCGGGCATAGCGTGTGTTCTGGTGGTTGAACTCTACCTGATGACCGTCCAACGCAACACGCTTTATCGAGATCAACTCTCTCTCTGGTCCGACTCGGTGAAAAAATCCCCGAACAAGGCGAGGCCGCACAACAACCTGGGGCACGCCTACGCGCTCCACGGAGAGTGGGACCGAGCCATCGACGAATTTCGCATTGCCGCTCAATTGGATTCCGATTACGTTCTCGCCCAAGAAAATCTACGTGATGCCTACCTGCATCGCGTGGGCCGCCGGTAGCCATCATGGTGCGTCTGCCGTAGTCGCTCACTCCTGCAGGATTTCGTGGCCATAGCGCAGGAGCCGTGAGGCCTGCTTCCACTGATCCCTGAGATTCAGCCCCACCAGCATCAAGCTGTGCCCGTCCTTAAACATAGTGGCGATGAGACAGCGTCCCGCTTTACTTGTATAGCCTGTTTTCACGCCGTTCACCTCAGGGTCAGCGAGCAGTTCATTAGTACTGTGTAGCGACATGCGCCTGGTGCCGTTCACCGTGGATATGTCACGGACCAGCGTCCGGACCATCATGGAGAAGATCGGCTCCTGCAGCGCCCGCTCGGTCAACTTGGCCAGATCTGCCGCTGTCGAATAGTGTCCCGGCGCGTCAAATCCACAGGCGTTCGAGAAGTGCGTGTTCTTTAATCCCAAGAGCAGCGCGTGTTCGTTCATCATCGAGACAAACCGCCGGTCATCACCGCCGACATGCCAGGCGACGGCCTCGCAGGCATCATTCGCGCTGACTACGAGCATGGCCGTCACCAGATCACGAAGGAGGAATTCTTCGCCGGGCCGAAAGCTGTAGGAGGAATGATGGATGACCGCGCGCGGGTCGATCTTCACCACTTCTTGGAGTGGGGCAGATCTAAGCGCGATCAGCGCAGTCATGATTTTCGTGAGACTGGCAGGCGGAAGCCGGAGGGTCGCATTTTTTTCGAGTAGGACGCGTCCGGACTTGAGTTCTACCATGTACAGAGCGGCCGCATTGATAACTGGCTGTTCTGGCAAATGGAGAAGAGAGTTATCAGTAAGACCGGCACCAGGCCACAGCGCGTGGGCCATCATCACCCACGCGATCACCAGCGCCCTGCGGAGCAGCCGTCTGTCCATCCCGTCGTTCGCCTACTGACCGAACAATCCCTTCATGAAATTCGTGGCCTTGTCGACCTCTGATTCTGGCGCCGTTTCAGTTTCCGGCGCCGGAGTTTCTTGTGGCGTGACAACTTCAGGTTTCGTACCCTGTTTCCGCATGCTGGGCTGAGTCGTCCCCGTCATATCAGGACGGCCCATCGGCTGACCCATCCCCTGACGTCCCGCCCCGCTCATCATCCCCATCATGCCGCCCATGTCCAATTTCGTGTATCCCTCTGGGATCTCAAACAACTTGGGGTCCTGCTTCCCGATCTTGAGATTGCTGAGCTCCGTCATCATCCGCTTTTTGTCGTTACCTTCTTTGTAGAGAAGATCCTGCTTGACGTTGATGCCCTCCTTCGTCCGCCAGGAAAAGCCGCCGAATTTTTTTCCGTCCGTGCTCGTCGCGATGGTCTTGTACTTCGTCACCTTGACCCCGTTCAGTGTTTCTTCTCCCATCGCCGTGTCCTCATAGGTCCATTGGGAAGGATCACTACCCTGACCCTGGCCTCCCATCATCGAGTGCTCCATGTACATGCGTTCAGACGGCATCACCTGCCACATCACCTTGGTGTCGTACCGGAAAATCTGAACCGCCCCATCGCCTGCGCCTGTCAACATTTCTTTGCGCTCTTTGGTCGGCGTCGCGTAGACGCGTTGCTGCATACTGCCTTCCTCACTCTGAATCGTTGCGTCAGCCGAATATTCCGCTTGAGGACGATTCGGTGGACCGGCGTCCGCCGACACAGTGCTCAGCAAACTGACAAGACCGATGACGATGGGAATCAGGCGTGACATGGCAATCTCCTCCCAGGGTGTGCAGCGAGGTGTTTCTATGAGGTGCTGTGCGTGGAAATCAGAAGTCAACAAATATGGCTCGATCCGCATACAAGCCAACGCCGGTATAGGACTAAGGCTACAGCGGTGCAAGGGTAGCGTGTCGCTCTGTGGGAAGTAAAGAGAACCGCTATTCTCCCGATTGCTGGATAAGTTTGGCGACTAAACCCGTCCATCCGGTCTGGTGGCTGGCGCCAATACCGGCGCCAGTGTCTCCATGAAAGTATTCATAAAATAGTAGATGGTCTCGCCAATGCGGATCCTGTTGAAAGAGCTGCGTCCCGTCAAATACGGGGCGCCTTCCCCCGGCGTCGCGAAGGAAAATACTGATGAGACGGCGGGAGAGCTCTCTCGCCACTTGCCAGAGGGTGCACTGATGTCCTGACCCGAATGGATACTCCACCTTGTAGTGATTGCCGAGAAAGAAATGGAACTTTTGTAGCGATTCGATCAAGAGATAGTTGACGGGAAACCAGATCGGTCCCCGCCAGTTCGAATTGCCGCCGAACTGAGGGGTGCTCGACTCCCCGGGCTCATAATCCACGCGGTGTTCATGGCCCATGACGTTGAGAACATACGGATGATCCTTGTGGTATCGGGACAGCGCGCGAATGCCGCATGGGGAAAGGAACTCCTCTTCATCGAGCAGATACCTCATGACCGAGCGCAGGCGATGCCGGTTGACGAGGGAGAGAAAACGCCGCACCCCGCCGTCATAGGTCTGCGTTTCCACGTGTTGCGAGAATTCCGGCCGGTTCTCGATGAACCACTGCATCCGGTGTTTGAAGCGAGGCAGGGTGTCGATGAGGGCCGAATCGAGTGTTTCGACCGCAAACAACGGAATCAATCCCACAATGGAACGGACCTTCACGTGGGTCGTCTCTCCGTTCGGCAGATGCAGCACGTCGTAGAAAAACCCGTCTTTGCGGTCCCACAGCTCGATGTGTTTCCCGCCCATGTTGTTCACCGCACGGCAAATGTATACGAAATGCTCGAAGAATTTACTGGCGACGTCCTCATAGGCACGATTTTCACGGGCAAGCTCCAGTGCGATGGTCAACATGTTGAGGCAGTACATGCCCATCCAGCTGGTCGCGTCGGATTGTTCGAGGCGCCCTCCGGTCGGAAGCGGAGAGCTCCGATCGAAGACCCCGATGTTGTCCAAACCGAGAAAGCCGCCTTGGAAGATATTCTTCCCCTCCGCGTCCTTCCGGTTGACCCACCATGTAAAGTTCAGGAGGAGTTTGTGAAAGACCCGTTCGAGGAAGAGCCGATCCCCGACGCCTGTCCGTTTTTTCTCAATCTTATACACACGCCATGCCGCCCAGGCGTGAACGGGCGGGTTCACATCGCCGAAGGCCCATTCATAGGCCGGGATTTGTCCGTTCGGGTGCATGTACCATTCGCGCAGCATCAGGACCAGCTGTTCCTTGGCAAATGTGGGATCGACGAGCGCGAGGGGGATGCAATGAAACGCCAAGTCCCAGGCGGCGTACCAGGGATACTCCCAAGTGTCAGGCATGGAGACCACGTCCGCATTGTAGAGATGCGTCCAGTCGGCATTGCGGCCATGCTGTCGCTCTGGCGGGGGCTCCGGTCCCATGGGATCGCCCTTGAGCCACCGGGTAACATCGTAGTGATAGAACTGCTTGCTCAAGAGCAGCCCGGCGAAGGCCTGTCGCTGGATACGGCGGGCATCTTCAGAAAGAACACGATGCTCCAGAGTCTCGTAAAATTCGTTCGCCTCATGAATGCGCGCTTCGAAGACCGCATCAATATCCTCTTCAACGAAGGTGGTCAGAGACGCATCGGCGGTGAAACGTAGCCGGATGCTGCGGCTTGCTCCGGAAGGCAACGTGAAAACGTAGTGGGCTGCGGCCTTGCTGCCGACGTGATCGGGGTTGATCGCCGCCGTGTCACCATTCACCACATAGTCGTGAAAGCCATCCTTTACATAGGGCGCCCCTTCCACGTCGCCATACAGGCGTTTGGTGTTCGTCTCGTTTTCCGTGAATAGGAGTGTCGGCTGTTTTTCGCAAAGCAACCGGCGGTATCCGTAGTAGTCATGGATGGTTTCGATCACCGTGGCGTGATCCACTGCCTTACCCGCTTGGAAGCGCGGACGTCGGATATCGGAACCCCATGACCAGGTATTGCGGTACCAGATGGTGGGTAGCACTGTCAGGTCAGCATTGTCAGGGCCTCGGTTCACTACCTGTACGCGGATGCACACATCCTCCGGCGAGGCTTTGGCGTATTCGACGAATACATCAAAGTACCGGTTTTCGTCGAAGCAGCCGGTGTGGACGAGTTCAAACTCAGGCTCAAGGCGAGTGCGACGTCGATTCTCTTCCACCAGCCGCGCATAGGGAAAGGCCGTCTGTGGATACTTGTACAGGTACTTCATGTAAGAATGAGTGGGCGTGGAATCCAGATAAAAGTAATACTCTTTGACGTCCTCACCGTGGTTGCCTTCATGCCCGGTGAGGCCGAAGAGTCGCTCTTTCAAGATTGGGTCGTGGCCGTTCCAGAGCGCAAGCGCGAAGCATATGTATTGGTGACGATCACAAAGGCCGGCGAGACCGTCTTCGTTCCACCGATAAACGCGTGAGCGGGCGTGTTCATGAGGAAACTCTTCCCAGGCCGTTCCGAAGGGACTGTAATCTTCACGTACGGTTCCCCAGGCCCGTTCGCTCAGATAGGGTCCCCAGCGTTTCCAATGTTGTTCGCGGCGGGCGTCCTCTTGAAGACGTTGCTGCTCCGCCGTCACTGAGGGCCCTGTCGTGGGAGTGGCCTGTCGGCGTGAAGCCATGCGAATCCTCGAGTCGCGCGCCCGATCAGACACCGGCCGTTTTCGAAGGAGCTTCAACGACGCGGACCGTATAGAGGTAGTGATACAGTCCCTGCCGAGCCATTAGCTCGTCATGCGTTCCCGTTTCTACGAGGCGGCCTTTGTCCAAAACCAGAATCCGATCGGCGCTATGGATGGTGGTCAAGCGATGGGCGATGACGAAGGTCGTGCGTCCCCTCATCAGCCGTTCGAGCGCTTCCTGAATCAGCCGTTCGGACTCACTGTCCAGTGCTGAGGTCGCTTCATCAAGCAGGAGTATGCGCGGATTCTTGAGTAGAGCTCGAGCAATCGCGATACGCTGGCGTTGTCCACCAGAGATATTGATGCCCTTTTCTCCCACAACGGTGTGGTAACCATCGGGAAAACCCATGATGAACTCATGGGCATTGGCTGCCCGGCTGGCTTCCTTCACGGCCTCTTCGTCGGCGTCACCGTTGCCATACCGAATGTTGTCGAGAATCGTCCCCCCAAACAGGATGGTCTCCTGCGGCACCAGCGCGATTTGCCTATACCAACTCTCTAAGGTGACGTCACGGAGATTCCGCCCATCGATGGTCACACGCCCGTCGGTCGGATCATAAAACCGATGGATCAAATTCATCAGGGTAGTCTTGCCTGCGCCGGTCGGACCGACGATTGCCACACATTCCCCCGGTTTCACTTCGAACGACACATCTGTCAGCACCGTCTGGCGTGGATCATACGCAAAGCTCACGTGCTCTGCTGTGAGTTGCCCCGATACGGTGTGAAGCACAAGGGCGTTTGGGTCATCGCGGACCTCGGGCCGGGTATCCAGAATTTCAAATACCCGCTCAGTCGCGCCCTGAGCTTCACGAATCTGTGCAAACACACGCGCGGCGGAGCTGAACGGACCGATGAGAATGCCGGCAAAGAGCACGAAGGCGAACAATTCACCAGGCGAGACCGTGCCGTCAATCACCTGACGGCCTCCGTACCATAAGACGGCTGCCGCAGCGGAAAATGTCAGCAGACTGATGACAGGAATGAACAGCGCCATGATCCCGGCCCGCCGCATGGTGAGCGAGAGCGTTGTGTCGACCTGCTGCCCGAAGCGTGCTTCTTCCCGCTGAGTTTGAACGAAGGACTTGACGATCCGGATGCCGGAGATGACTTCTTCGAGAAGCGTGCTCAGGGCGGCGGTCTGGTCTTGAATGGAGGTGGAAAGCGATTTAAGCCGGCGACCGAACAGCTTGGCCACCACAACCAGCAAGGGCAGCAGCACGAGAATCAGCAGACAGAGGCGCCAATTCATCGCGAGGAGGAACGCAATGCCGCCCACGAATGTCACGAGCTGTTTGGCTGTGTCGATTGGAGTTTCCGTCACCACCGATTGAATCACCGTGACGTCGTTCATG